>PWOG01000178.1 GCA_003557565.1 Desulfobulbaceae bacterium | reverse complement strand
GGATGATATTTCGGTGATCTTCATCGAGCTTGAGGAAGGCCTGGATCCCGACTACATGGGGCGGGTCATAGAGGGGCAGATATTCAATGTGGACGTGGTTACCCGCAGCAGCATGGGCGTCCGCTGGCTGACTACCCTGGCCGATATCAACCAGATATTTCTGGTCACCGTTTCCCTTTCTTTGCTGCTGACCGTGTTCCTGGTCTGGTCAATTTTTTCCGCCATTGCCAATGAACGGATCAGGGAAATCGGGATCATGAGGGCCATCGGCGCGCGTCAGTCCCATGTGGTCCTGGTGTTTTTTCTGGAGATCAACATGCTGGGGTTTTTGGGCAGTTTGTTGGGAGTGGCCGGGGGTACCTGGCTGTCGGCGCATCTGGCGAGCAATTTTGCCCTGATGAGCAGTATCTCCGCCGGGCTTGACATCTGGCAGCAACTGGTGATTGGTATCCTGGGCATGCTGGTCGGGGGGATGATCTGTCTGGCCGGGGCCATGGTGCCGATCAATAGAATCAAAAAAGTCGAACCGTTACTGGCCATTAAAGACGCTTAACGGATAAACGTACAATTTCCCACGGTCCAATCCGGGGGATATCAAGCCAGGAGAAATCACCTGGCAACAAGAGGCATGATGTGGCGCAACTAGAGTTGAACGATGTCAGCAAAACCTATCGGGTCGGGGATAATATTCTCACCGCCATGGATCGGGTGTTTTTGCAGGTTGAACAGGGTGAGTTCATTTCCATTGTCGGGCATTCGGGCTCGGGCAAAACCACCCTGGTTTCGGTCATCGGTGGCATTCTGCGGCCCACTTCCGGCCGGATCCTGTTTGGTGAGCAAGATATATGTACCATGAATGATTCCCAACTGTCCGATTACCGCAACACCCGGATCGGTTTCATGTTCCAGTTCGCCAGTCTTTTGCCCATGCTCACCGCTCGGGAAAATGTCATGCTGGCCGCCCTTTTCGGCCGGGAACGCTCGTCCGGCGAGCAGGAACGGGCCGATCATCTTATGGATCTGGTGGGGATCGGCGACCGGGTTGGTGCCTATCCCGGTGAACTTTCCGGCGGTCAGCAGCGGCGGGTGGCCATAGCCCGGGCGTTGATGAATAATCCGGAGATGATCCTGGCCGATGAACCCACCGGTGATCTTGACGAGGAAACCGAGGGGGAAATCATGGGGCTGCTGTGGCGGATCAACCGGGAACAGAAGGTGACGATACTGCTGATTACCCACAACAGCGCCTTGGCCCGCACCGCCAACCGGATGCTGCGGATGCGGCAGGGGCGTTTGCTTGCCGTTGATTGAGTGTTGACGGCTTTAAGCCTGACTGCTGCGAGCCCGGGTTTGGAGTCGCCCCAATGGTTTCAATAGTGCGAGAGTTGCTGCCCGGCGGTGCGTGTTTTGATTGATCGGGGTGCAGGTGATCACATACAGCTGGTTTACTGCCTTTTCAGGCGCTGATTCAGGGCCTGGGGGGTAATGCCCAGAAGACTTGCCGCCACCCGCTGATTGTTGCCGGAGCGGCGCAGGGCTTCCCGAACCAGGGTCAGGGAAGCGGCCTTGAGGGTTGGCAGTCGGTCCAGTTTCTGAGCCCAGTCGCCGTCGTTGGTGCTCACTTTTTGGTTCGTCAGAGCAGCTGGATCGCCCAGACGGTTGCCGGTCGCCCGGACAAATGTTTCGGTGCGCAGCAGACGCGCCCGGTGGCCGCTCATGGCGTTAAAAACCATCGACCTTAACTCGCTGACATTGCCCGGGAAATTATAGTTTTTCAGCAGGGGGATGATTTCCTGGTGGTAAACGGGTCTTTTCCTGCGCAACTTTTTGGCTGCTTCGTCAAGAAAGTGATCCAACAGCAGGGGGATATCATCGAGGCGCTCCCGCAACGGCGGGATATGGATGTGATGGGTGCGCAGGCTGTGCAAAAGATCGTTGCGCATATCCCCGTCGGTTTGCATTTGAGCCAGGTCCTTGCGGGTTGCCACCAGGATCCGGGCATCGGATATTTCAGGCTGTTCCGAGCCCACCGGAAAATATTCCCTGGTTTTCAGCAGACGCAGCAGCCGGACCTGGGAAACAGGGCCTAACTCGCCGATTTCATCAAGAAACAGGGTGCCGCCACGGGCCTTTTCCACCATGCTGTCCTTCTGGCTGGTCCCGGACTCTTCGCCATGCCCGAACAGGGTTTCGGCGAAAAGACGGTCATCAAGCCCCGCCACGTTCACCGTCACCAACTGTCCCGGCCGCTTGCTCACCTGATGCAGAGCCCTGGCGATCATGTCCTTTCCCACACCGGTCTCACCGGTGATCAGTACCGGGTGTCTTCCCTCGGCAATTGCCTCGCAGTATTTAAACACCGCCAGCATTTTAGAATGTTCGGTAATGATGTCGGCGAAGGCTCCGGGGTTTTTGGGGTTGCTGCTAAAGAAACCGTCGGCCAGGCGGATGTTTTCCCGGCGCAGTTGCATGATTTCCAGGGCCCGGTTGAGGCAGGGAAGCATCAGTCCGGGTTTTACCGGTTTTACCAGGTAGTCCAAGGCACTGCGCCGCACGAGGAAGTCCAGGGCGATTTCCTCGTCGTCGCTTCCGGTAATGATGATCACCGGAATATGGGGATGGCGTTCATGGATCCGCTTGAGTACTTCCCGTCCGGCGACGCCGGAGATGCCAAGATCCAGCATAATGACCTCGACCGCCTTGTCTGCCGCAATCTCCGGCGCCTGATTGCCATCCGCACAGCGAATGGTGTTGGTAATACCCTGGGCCTTCAAGTCGTTATCAAGGTCTGCAAGGGTATTCTCCATGTCTTCGACCAGGAGAATCGGCCGGTCGGGGTAGGTATTTGTACCCATTGCTTGTGTTCCCCTCGTATAATCGGAACCTTCTGATTAATTGTGAACGTCCGCCAGGATCATCAATCTCCTGGATTATTCCCAAAGTGCGCTTCATGATTTGCTGAGTGCCGGGGCTCCGTTAAGGTTTTCGGCAGGAGGCTGTCATGGTGCCGGCCCGATGTACCAAGGCTGGCAACGGAACTGTTGGACTTTATAATTAAATAATATCGTCGGGCCATAGCAAATTGGCGCTTATCCAGCCGGTGGTGCCGTCGTTGTGCCGGAGTCTGATCCAGTTCTGGCGCCGTTCAAGAGGCTCGAAGATCACGCCGTAGTTGACCTTGGCCTGGACCTCATAATCGGTGCCCGGTCCTTTCCGCATGTTGGCGACATCGACTCGTACGATTACCCGTTTATCGGCGCCTACCAGCGGGGTGTAGATCCAGCCCGGGTCATCCTCGAAATCTACCACCCGGGCCCAGTTGCCCTGACGTTGAGTGATTCGCAGGGGATAGCCCCGAAAAACTTCCCAAACAATCTCGTGATCCGTTCCGGGCCCGGAGCGGATGTTGACCTTGTCCCGCTGGACACTGACATATTCGGCGCTGGCGGTGACGGGGAGCATCAGCAGCAGGGCGGCGGCAAGGATAAACAGGCCCAGGCGGGGAAAATGCAGCAGGTTGTTTGGCAGCATCTTCAGGGATTGATCACTTTTCATCGGCTAACTCCTTTGATCAGATGGTTGTACCAAAATTTGCCACGACGAATGATACGTTTAGCGGTTTTTCGCGAGGCCATCATAAATTAAGGCTAGCATCAACCATACGGCAAGTCAACACTCAGCCCTCACTACGGGATGGAGAGCGATGCAAAGTGAACGCCTGGTTTTAGCTGCCTGTTTTTCCGCTTCAGGTTTTTACGCTGGAAGGATATCTTGCGAAAATGGTTAACTGAATGTTAACCCGTGAAAATTGAAAGCCTTGCGGGGCGGTGAAACGAAATGAATAATTATAAATTGCCGACCGCCGGGATAGCAGCTATTTCCGAGCCCGTGGCTTTTAAAAGTGCCAGAAATTCCAGGTTGCCTTTGGGGCCTGGCACCGGCGAGGTAATGACTCCCTGCCAGGTTAAGCCCAGGCTTTGGGTAAATTCCTTGAACCGGCTGACTACTTGCTGCCGCAAAGCTTCATCGCGTATCACCCCGCCTTTGCCGACCTTCCCTTTGCCCACTTCAAATTGCGGTTTGATCAGGGGGATGATCAGGGCGTCGGCGGCAAGCAGTGGTAAAAGCGGGGGCAGCAGCAGTTCCAGGGAGATAAAAGAGGCATCCAGAACCATTAGCTCAATGGCTTCGGGGATATGGGCGGCGGTCAAACTGCGGGCGTTGGTCCGCTCCATGACCACCACCCGCTCGTCCTGGCGTATTTTCCAGGCCAGTTGGCCGTAGCCCACATCCACGGCGTAAACCCGGGCGGCACCCCGTTGCAGCAGACAGTCGCTGAAGCCGCCCGTGGAAGCCCCGACATCAAGTACTACCAGGCCCGTGGGGTCGACGGCGAAATGGTCCAGGGCGGCGGCCAGTTTAAGACCGCCCCGGCTGACATAAGGACAGGGGTTCTCCTTGACTTTGAGAGGAGTGTCCGCCGGCAGCAAAGTGCCGGCCTTGTCCAGCACCTGCTCATTTTCTCCCCTTACCAGGCCGGCGCCAATCAGGGCCTGGGCCCGCTGTCGGCTGGGGGCCAGCCCCCGGGCCACCAGTAATCTGTCCAGGCGTTGTTTCATGTTCAGGTCATCAACTGGGTCGCAATTGGTGTGGCAGCCGTTCAGCGGTAAGCGATCACAGGGCACCGCCAAAAGCGGCGATCGGGCCGGCTCACGTACTGAGGTACGCATCGCCGTCCCGCTTGCCGCAACCTGCGGCACCCTGTGACCGCTTACCCTTTGGCCCCCGTGATTACTTACGTTCAGCGTTATTCCTTGGCTGGCATCTGCTGCTGGATGTGCTCGCAGATTTCTCCGGCCATCAGGCTGATTCTGGTCTGGTCGGGGCCTTCAACCATGACCCGGATCAGGGGTTCAGTGCCCGAAGGGCGGATCAGAATCCGTCCTTCAGCGCCAAGTTCGGCTTCCCGGGCGGTAACCAGCTGCTCAAGTCCTTTGATGCTGGAGGGTGCAATCCGGTGAGGCAGGCGAACGTTTTCCAGGATTTGGGGCATGGCGGTCATTCTGCCGGCCAGTTCGGAGAGCCTTTTGTTCTCCTTGAGCATTACCCCCAGCAGGCGCAGGGCGGCAAGAATCCCGTCACCGGTGGTGTTGTAGTCAAGGAAGATCAGGTGTCCCGATTGTTCGCCGCCGAAATTGTATCCTTTGGTGCGCATCCGGTCCACCACGTAGCGGTCGCCGACCTGGGTTCGCTCCAGCCGGCCGCCTCGCTCCCGCATGAACTGGTCCAGACCGATATTGCTCATTACGGTGGCCACCAGGGTCTTGTGGCGCAGCTTTTTGCTTGCCAGGAGGTCTTCGGCGCAGATGGCCATGATCTGGTCACCGTCCAAGATCGTCCCGTGCTCGTCGGCAACCATCAGGCGGTCGGCGTCGCCGTCCAGGGCCAGGCCGATATCCGCCCCCACCTCGCGTACTTTGGCCGCCATGACCTCAGGGCGCAGGGCCCCGCAGTCCCGGTTGATGTTGGTGCCGTCGGGTTCCACTCCGATGGTGGTTACTTTGGCCCCCAGTTCGCTGAATACATGCGGTGCCACCCCGTAGCCGGCGCCGTGGGCGCAATCCAGCACGACATGGAGATCATCCAGGCTGTAATCGGCGGGAAAGGCGTTTTTCAGGTAAACTATATAACGTCCCCGGGCGTCGTCGATCCTGGTAGCCCTTCCCACTTCCTCGGCGGTGGGACGCAGTGAGGCCATTTTCTGGGAGAAAATCAGATCCTCAATGGCCAGTTCCTCGTCGTCGGGCAGCTTGTAGCCGTCGGCGGCGAAAATCTTGATGCCGTTGTCGGCAAAGGGGTTGTGGGAAGCGGAGATCACCACTCCGGCATCGGCGCGCATGCTGGTGGTGATAAAGGCGATGCCCGGGGTGGGCAGGGGGCCCACCAAGAGGATGTCCACTCCCATGGAACAGATCCCGGCGGCCAGGGCATTTTCTATCATGTAGCCGGAAAGTCGGGTATCCTTGCCAATGACGATCCGGTGGCGGTGGCTTCGCTGCTTTACTAGAAAGGCCAGGCCGCGGCCGACCTGCATGGCGATTTCGGTGGTAACCGGGTAAAGATTGGCTTCCCCCCGGATTCCGTCGGTGCCGAAAAGTCTTCTCATGGTTGGGGCTCCTGGTTGTTCCGTTCCGCGTTGTCCTTGGGTTGGCGAAGAACCTCCGGTAATTCCAGCGCCTCCGGGCTCCGGTCTTTTTCCCTGATGACCAGCAGCACGTTAACCATGGTCTCGCCTAGCAGTTCCAGCATTTCCTCGTCGAGCACCAGAGATACCTGGCGGATGGTGGTACTGTCCAGGCCGCTTATGTCGATGGAGGTGGTTTGCAGGTAATCAAACCGTTGCAGCTGGTTAGCCGGACCGCGGATGCTGATGGTTTCCGGCTCCAGTTGTACGTTTACCAGTTCATAATCGGGGGCCGGCTGGCCGGTTATATTCGCTTCCACTGGCAGGTCTCTTGCCATGAGATGGTCGATGACCAGGGTTATATTGGCCGGCTGGACCCTTAATACTTCGATTCCCCGGGGAAAAGGCAAGGATTCCGGGTCGTTGCGGATGGCCATGGTCCCGGGTTGAGCCCCGGCCAGGTTGATGGAGCGGGTGATGTTCTGTCGCCGCAGTCCGTCGATCAGCCCCCGGGGGCCGGCGATGGTGACCTCAAGTTGCTGCTTGTACTGGTTGACAATGACCATGTCACGGGGCAGGTTGACTATCTCCACCGGGACCAGCAGGTGCGTGTCGACCTTGTCTTCGCCGACCACGAAATACCACAGGAGAATGGCAAAGAACAGGGCCAGCAGGCGCAATACCCAATCCTTGGGCCAGTAGTCGGTTAACTCCGTGGTGGCGAGTTTTTTTATCTGTTCAACCAGTTTTTCCATAATTTGGGAGAGATATATTCCTTGGGCAGAAAAATGTTGTCCAGCCGTCGGCGCAGGGCCTTTTCTTCCAAATCAAGAGTCAGGGCTCCGTGCTGGGCCAGGGAGACCCGGCCGGTTTCTTCGGAAACCACGATCACTACCGCGTCGGTTTCCTCGGAAATGCCAATGGCGGCCCGGTGACGGGTACCCAGGTGCTTGCTGATATAAGGGTTTTTGGTCAGGGGCAAAAAACAGCCGGCGGCGGATATCTTCTCATTGCTGATGATCGCCGCCCCGTCATGCAGCGGTGAGTCGTGAAGAAACAGGGAGTAAAGCAGCTGGTGGCTGACATCGGCGTTCAGGGTCAGGCCCGATTCGAGAAAATCTTTGAGTCCGGTCCGGCGCTCAATGACGATCAGGCCACCGATCCGGTTGCGGGCCAGACGATAAGCGGCCTTGACCACTTCCGCCAGGACATGGAGAGTTTCCTCGCTGGATTTACTGAAGGGAGTGCGGCCGAACTGAGTAAGGGCCCGGCGGATATCCCGCTGAAAAATAATGATGATAATCAGGAAGATCGAGCTTAAAAATGAACCGAGTAACCAGTACAGGGTCAGGAACTCCAACTCCCGGGCGGCAAAATAGATTACGATCAGGACAGCGATACCGACCAGCATCTGTACGGCCCGGGTGCCTCTGATCAGCAGCATGACCCGGTAAATGAGATAAGCAACGATCAGGATATCGAGTACATCTTGCCATCTCAGTGAAGTCAGAATTGTTAGCATCTGGGCGAAAAACCGTTGAGATCGTTGGTAAACCGGTAACCGTAAAGTGAAAGCGGCACAGCATCCTTGCTCAGGGTGGCCGGCCGGTGGTAGGTGGGTGGTAATCGCAAACCGGTTTGCACACAAAGGTTCGATGCTGTCTTGGTTATGTACAATAGCCGATGGAACCCTGTGTGGGCAAGGGGGTGTTTGATTTTTCTGCAAATAAATGATTGCCGGTGGGGTGTTATGACATATATGATGGCCGTCATGGTCAACGGCCGTGGGGGCGCCCGTCATGCGCTGCAACTCGTGGTTTTTGCGTTGCCGGCCAGTGAGCTTGGCGATTTTTTGCCAGAATTGGTATTTGCCAGACCTTTGGTAAACGTTCAGCAGAGTCAGCAATCTGTTGATCCAACGGGCCGTAACCGTTCAGCAGTGCCGCAGAAGATTCGGACGATCAGCCAGGCGCAGCGTACACAGGGTACTCAAGCCTGGCTGATCGTCCGAATCTGCGGTGCTGCTGAACGGTTACTACCATTATATTTTCGG
The DNA here is from genome assembly GCA_003557565.1 of Desulfobulbaceae bacterium. GTDB lineage: Bacteria > Desulfobacterota > Desulfobulbia > Desulfobulbales > Desulfurivibrionaceae > Desulfurivibrio. The sequence continues at coordinate 9,243 of PWOG01000178.1, read as the reverse complement.
ACTGATCCGTTCACCGGGAGAAGAATCGCAGAATTTTGTTTCTTGCCGCTTGACAGTCGGCGCGGTTAACGTTATAAAACTCTCTTTTGCATCGGTCTAACCATCCAAGAACATATATTTTTGCAGCAAGGAGATGTGACTTTGGCGAACCACAAGTCGGCAATGAAAAGAAATCGGCAGAATGCGGTCCGGCGTGAGCGTAACCGGGCTAACCGCTCGCGGCTCAAAACCCTGGTCCGCCGTATTGATGAGGCGATTGGTGCCAACTCCCCCGAGCAGGCCCGCGAGGCTTTGCAGGCCGCGGTTCCCAGGATCGCCCGAGCGGTCAACCAGGGTGTGCTCCACCGCAATACCGCCGCCCGCAAAATCTCACGGTTGAGCCGCCGGGTTAACAACTTTGCCCGGAATGCCTGATTTTTGCCGCCGGCGCTCACCATCGCACCGGCGACCGGACATTTACTGTAACTTGCTGTCTTCTCATCGTCGTCCGACAGGGCTGAAGTTTTTTTGCGAGGTTGGCAAATTTCCGGCCTTGAGATATTATCATTGATCAGCGAAAGCCATGGCGCCCCTGGGAGCTGTGGCTTTTTTTGTCACTGCGGGATTCTAGCATGCAACGGCCGGACCTGGAAAATTTTAAAAAACTCGCCGCCCAACATAATCTGGTGCCGGTGACCCGCGAACTGATTGTCGATCTTGACACCCCGCTGACGATTTTCAGCAAGGTGGCAAGGGACCAGTCCCACGCCTTTCTTTTCGAAAGCCTGGAAGGTGGTGAGAAATGGGGGCGCTACTCCTTTATCGGTTTTGATCCGCTGTTGCTTTTTACCAGCCACGGCGAGGAGGTCAGGATTCGGCGGGCGATGCCGCAAACGGCCATCGGGGCCGATCCGGAACCGGTGTTTAGCGACGAAGCGGTCCACGGGGATCCCCTGCAAATCCTGGAGCGGTTGCTGGCCGAACTCAAACCCGCCGTTTCCCATGCTTCGCTGCCCCGCTTCAGTGGCGGCGCGGTGGGCTTTCTCGGTTATGACATGGTCCGCTTCATGGAGCGGCTCCCCGATGACAATCCTCTCCGGGAAGGCTTTCCCGATAGCAGTTTTCTGGTTCCGCGGGTGGTTCTGGTTTATGACAACCTCCGCCAGCGTCTGACCATGGTCAACTGGGTAATGACCTCCGCCGGCGATGACCTGGAATTGCTTTATGACCAGGCCGTGCAGCGGCTTGACCGCCTGGTGGCCGACCTCCGGCAGCCCCTGACCCCGGACCTGCTCACCGATGCCCCGATCGATTCCGTGCCCCGGCACGAATTTACCGCCAACATGACCCCCGACGATTTCCAGGCCATGGTGGCCCGGGCCAAGGAGTACATCCGTTCCGGCGATATCATTCAGGTGGTGCTTTCCCAGTGCTTCCGGACCACCACCACGGTGGCTCCCCTCAAGCTCTATCGAGCCCTGCGCAATATCAATCCCAGTCCTTATCTCTTCTATCTCAAGCTGGGCGACCTGGTGCAGATCGGCTCCTCGCCGGAGATTCTGGTCCGTCTCGAGGGAGAAGACATCGAGTTGCGACCCATTGCCGGCACCCGTCCCCGGGGTAAGAGCCCCGATGAGGATCTGGCCCTGGAGCGGGAGCTGCTGGCCGATCCCAAGGAGCGGGCCGAACACCTGATGCTGGTGGATCTGGGCCGCAACGACGTGGGCCGGGTGGCCCGCTTCGGCACGGTGGAGGTTCGCGATCTGCTGGTGATCGAGCGTTACAGCCATGTAATGCATATCGTCTCCGGGGTCCATGGCAGGCTGGCCGCCGGTCGCAACCAGTTTGACGTGGTCCGGGCCTGTTTCCCCGCCGGTACCGTCTCCGGGGCCCCCAAGGTGCGGGCCATGGAAATCATCGAAGAGCTGGAACCCCAGCGGCGGGGCCCGTACGCCGGCGCCGTGGGGTACTTCGGCTTTACCGGCAACATGGATTTCTGCATCACCATTCGCACCTTTATCATGCTGGGTGATGAACTGTGGGTCCAGGCGGGAGCGGGGATTGTCGCCGATTCTGATCCCGAGAGCGAGTACACGGAGACGGTCAACAAGTCCATGGGGCTGCGCCGGGCCCTGCAACTGGCCGAGATGGTGCCCTGATGATTGTGGTTATCGACAATTACGATTCCTTTACCTATAACATCGTCCAGACCTTGGGGGGGATGGGGGCGGAGCTGGTCATCCACCGCAATGATGAGGTGGATATCGCCACCATCGAGGCCAGCCGACCCGATCGTCTGCTGATCTCTCCCGGGCCCTGCACTCCGGCCCAGGCCGGGATCTCGGTGGAAATGATCCGGCATTTCAGCGGCAGGATCCCCATCCTGGGGGTCTGCCTCGGGCACCAGGCCGTCGGCGAGGCCTTCGGCGGCAGGGTAGTGCGGACCTCCCGCCTGATGCACGGCAAAACCAGTATGATCAGCCACGACGGCCGGGGGGTTTTTCGCGGCCTGCCGGACCCCTTCGAGGCCATGCGCTACCATTCCCTGGTGGTGGAAGAGGAAAGTCTGCCCGCCTGTCTGGAAATCACCGCCCGTTCCGATCGCGGCGAGTTGATGGGCCTGCGCCATCGCGAGCTGGTTGTGGAAGGAGTGCAGTTCCATCCCGAATCGATCATGACCCCTGCCGGGGTTGATCTTTTGAAAAATTTTATCGATCCCAACTATCCGTCGTTTTTACGACCTTGACCGTGGAGCCCGCTATGGCCGCATAAACGGTCTGTTAAGTGAATATTTTTGCAGTGGCGGCCCGGCTGGATCACATTTATTTGGGTGCCTGGTTACATTGTAACTGATCACAGGGGCATCGGGTAAGCGGTCACAGGGTGCCGCAGGTTGTGGTGAGCGGGACGGCGAAGCGTACATCAGTACGTGAGCCGGCCCGATCGCCGCAAGATGCGGTGCCCTGTGATCGCTTACGTTACATTTATTTCAGTTTTGATAGGTGATGAAACTATGATCAAGGAAGCGATTGCCAGGGTAGTGGCCGGCAGCGATCTCGACGAGGCGGAGATGGTTTCGGTGATGCAGGAGATCATGGGCGGCGAGGCCACCGATGCCCAGATCGGCGCTTTTATCACCGCTCTGCGCTTAAAGGGGGAAACGGTGGCCGAAATCACCGGCGCCGCCCGGGTGATGCGGGAAAAGGCCACCGCCATTAACCCTTTCAGCCCCGCCGAACTGGAGGCCGGCCAGGTCCTGGTGGATACCTGCGGCACCGGCGGTGATTCCTCCGGCACCTTCAATGTTTCCACCACCACTGCCTTTGTCGTGGCCGCTGCCGGACTGCCGGTGGCCAAGCACGGCAACCGTTCGATCACCAGTGCCTGCGGCAGTGCCGATGTCCTGGAACATCTGGGGGTTGATCTGCAATTGTCCCCGGAAAGAATCGCCGCAGCCATCCGGGAGGTGGGGATCGGCTTCATGTTCGCTCCGGCCCTGCACGGGGCAATGAAATACGCCATCGGGCCCCGCCGGGAAATCAGTATTCGCACCATCTTCAACATTCTGGGTCCCCTGACCAACCCCGCCGGGGCCAACGTTCAGGTGATGGGGGTTTATGACCCTTCTTTGGTGGAAACCATGGCCCTGGTTCTGGGTCGGTTGGGCAGTCGACGGGCCATGGTGGTCTGCGGTGAGGGCAACGTGGACGAGATTACGGTCACCGGGCCCACCAGGGTGGCCGAGTACCATGACGGTGAGGTCGGCAGCTTTATCGTGGCGCCGGAGGATTTTGGCCTGGCACGGGCCGATCTGGTCGAGATCAGCGGCGGCAAGACGGCGGCCGAGGCCGCCGCCCAACTGCGGGCGGTTCTGGCCGGCCAGCAGGGCCCCCGCCATGACATGGTGCTGCTCAACGCAGCCGCCGCCTTTACCGTCGCCGGCCGTTGCCCCGACCTGGCCGCCGGGGTGGAACTGGCCCGGGAACTGATTGCCGGCGGTGCGGCCCTGGCACGGCTTGATGCCCTGGTTGATTTTTGCCGGGAGAAGCCACAAACTGCCTGAAATCACCATCTGGGGTCAAATCTTCACCATCTGGGGTCAAATCTTTACCCTTGACACCTTTCCGTTCGGTGGGGACAGGTGTCAAGGATAAAGATTTGACCCTGTAGAGAGCCGGTGAGGCCAGGTGGCAAGGATAAAGATTTGACCCCCTGTAACAATCAATATAAGGCAGTCTGATGATTCTTGATCGTATTGTAGCCCGGAAAAAAGAGGAGGTGTCGGCCCTTAAACGCCGGGGGCCGGCTGGCCCCGCCGAGCAGCCGCCCCCTCCCCGGGGATTCATGGCCGCCTTGACCGGCGATGATGACGTTTCCATTATTGCCGAGTTGAAAAAAGCCTCTCCCTCCAAAGGAGTCATCAGGGCCGATTTTGACCCCAGGGCCATTGCCGTCGCCTATCAACAGGGCGGTGCCGCCGCTCTTTCCGTTCTCACCGATGTCGATTTTTTCCAGGGCAGCCTCGCTTATATCACCGAAGTCCGCAAGCTGGTGGAATTGCCGGTGCTGCGCAAGGATTTTATTATTGATCCCCTCCAGGTGGATGAGGCGGCTCTTTTTGGCGCCGATGCCGTGCTGCTGATTGCCGCCATCCTGGATACCTCACTGCTTGAGGATTTGCGGCTGCAGGCCGAATTACTGGGTCTGGATGTTTTGGTGGAGATTCACGATGAAGCCGAGGCCGACAAGGCTCTGACTGCCGGGGCTCGCTTGATCGGGGTTAACAATCGTGATTTGCGGGATTTTTCCATGGACCTGAACACCACCTTCCGGCTGCGCCGGCTGATTCCCGATGAAATTCCCCTGGTCAGCGAATCGGGGATTCGCGATTATCGGGATATCAGCGCCCTGGCCGAGCACGGGATTGCCGCCGCCCTGGTGGGAGAGACCCTGATGCGGGCCGAGGATCCCGCCCGGGAATTATTGGCCCTCCGCGGTCTGGCGGCGCTGTAACCGAACAGTTGCACCGCATTCAGACCAGCCAGGGTTCTGTGTACGCGGCGCCTGGCTGCAAGACCTCATCTGCGGCCCGCCTGTTGGGGTTACAGCCCGTTAATCAACAAGTTGTTGGTAAGCGATCACAGGCCACCGCATCTTGCGGCGATCAGGCCGGCTCACGTACTTATGTACGCTTCGCCGCCCCGATCACCACAACCTGCGGCACCCTGTGACCGCTTACCATTTCGCCCCCGTGATCACTTACAGTTGTTGGCCTTGGTGAACGATTACTTTGTTGGCCCTGGTGGACGATTGCTCGGGGCAAATGTAAATGATCGCTTACTGTTAAGTTTGGCATCATGGAGGCATGACGGAGTATGGAGGGAAGAACACGGATCAAGATCTGCGGGATGAGCGAGCCGGTGCGGGCCCGGGAGGCGGCGGCGGCGGGCGTTGACGCCCTGGGGTTTATTTTTGCCGCCGCCAGTTCGCGGCAGGTTCAGCCCGAGCGGGCCCGGGAAATAATTGCCGAGCTGCCACCGTTTGTTGACGCGGTGGGGGTTTTCGTCAACGAAGAGGCCGGGGTGATCCGGGATATCGCCCAGTATTGCGGCCTGACCATGATCCAGCTCCACGGTGACGAAGATCCGGAGTTCTGCCGGGCCATGCCCCTGCGGGTCATGAAGGCGATCCGGGTGGGGGAGCACAGCGTGGCCGCCGATCTCAGTCCTTATCGCGGTTGTGTCAGTGCCTTCCTGCTTGATACTTTTCAGCCGGGAGTGGCCGGCGGTACCGGTCAGAGTTTTGACTGGCGGTTGGTGGCCCGGCTGGCTCCACCCGCGCCGGTGGTCCTGGCCGGCGGCCTCAATCCCGACAATGTCGGGGAGGCCATTGCCAGTGTGCACCCCTTTGCGGTTGATTTCAACTCCGGCCTGGAGAAGGCTCCTGGTCTTAAAGATCCCGATCTCATCCACCGGGCCGTGGCCGCGGTCGGCCGGGCCGACAGCCGGTAAGCGGCGGCGGGCTGGAGCTGGCCGGGCTTATGAGGCCTGCTGCACGATCTGGGCCATTTCCCGGACCGCCTTTTCCAGGCCGACCATGATGGCCCGGGCCATGATGGCATGGCCGATGCTTAACTCCTCGATGGTCCCCAGCGCCGCCACCCGGGCGGTGGTAAGATAGTCCAAGCCGTGGCCGGCGTTGACCCGCAGGCCGGCGGCCAGGGCCTCTTCCGCCGCCCGGGCCACCAGGGCAAACTCCTGCTCCCGCTGCTCTTCCGAGGTCGCGTCGCAGTACCGTCCGGTGTGGATTTCCACGAAGGTGGCGCCGCTGTCCGCTGCCGCTTCGATCTGCGCCTGGTCGGGATCGACAAACAGGCTCACCGGGATCCCGGCGTCGTTCATGGTGGCGATCACCCGGGTCAGGTTCTGCTGCTGGCCCAAGATGTCCAGCCCACCCTCGGTGGTCAGCTCCTGGCGTTTTTCCGGCACCAGTGTGACCATGTCCGGCTTGAGCTCAAGGGCGAAATCGATAATCTCGGGGGCGGCGGCCATTTCCAGGTTGAGTTTGCTCTTGACCGTTTGCCTGAGCAGCAGAACATCGCGGTCCTGAATATGGCGGCGGTCCTCCCGCAGGTGGACCACGATTCCCGCCGCCCCGGCCAATTCACAGATCCCGGCGGCCAGTACGGGATCCGGCTCGGCGATGCCCCGGGCCTGGCGCAGGGTCGCTACATGATCAACATTTACCGCAAGATGGGGCATTTTTCTGTTCCTTTCCTCGGCATTGAGTTGTGAGTGCAGCTTTGTTTCCGCCCGGGCCATTTCCCGGGCTTCATCGTCGCTTTTTTCATGGTCGTAGCCCAGCAGGTGGAGCAGGCCATGGATCAGCAGCCAGGTCAGTCTTTGTTCCCGGCTGATGCCCTCGCTTTGGGCCTCGCTTAAGGCGGTGTCCAGGCTCAGGACCACGTCCCCCAGCAGGTCGGCCTGGTCTCCCGATGGCAGATCTTCGGCTTCCCGCATGGCAAACGCCAGCACATTGGTGGTCCGGTCCCGCCCCCGGTAGTGGTGGTTCAGTTCCCGCATCCGCCGGTCATCCACCAGCAGCAGGCTCAATTCGGCCCGGTGCTGGCCGGTGAGCCGCAGCAGGGTGGCGGCCCGGCGCTGCAGCCGGTCAAGTTCAGCGGAGCCGATCCGTCCCCCAACATGTTTGAGTAAGACCGGCATATCAGGTATCGCTTTGCTTTTTGCGGGTGGGTTTTCCGTCTGCCGCTTTCCGCTGCCGTTCCTCGGTTTGCTGGTACGCCCGGATAATCTTCTGGACCAGGGGGTGGCGGACCACGTCACTGTCGCTGAAGTCACAGAAGGCGATTCCCTTCACCCGGTCAAGAATCCGGCGGGCTTCAATCAGGCCGGACTTCTTTTCCGTCGGCAGGTCAACCTGGGTAATATCGCCGGTGATCACCGCCTGGGAGTTGAACCCCAGGCGGGTAAGAAACATTTTCATTTGCTCGGAGGTACTGTTCTGGGCCTCGTCAAGGATGACAAAGGCGTCATTGAGGGTTCGACCCCGCATGAAAGCCAGGGGTGCGATCTCAATTACTCCTTCTTCAAGCAGCTGGGCGACCTTGCCGGGCCCCAGCAGATCGTTCAAGGCATCATGGAGGGGGCGCAGGTAAGGGTTGACCTTTTCCGCCAGGTCGCCGGGCAGAAAGCCCAACCGCTCTCCGGCCTCCACCGCCGGCCGGGCCAGGATAATCGATTTGATCCGGCGGTTGGTATAGGCCGCCACCGCCATGGCCACGGCCAGGTAGGTTTTGCCGGTACCCGCCGGGCCGATGGCAAAAACCACATCATGCTGGCGAATGGCATCGATGTAGGTTTTCTGGTTAATACTTTTGGGAGAGATTACCTTCTGTTCGGCGGTAATATAAACCTGGTCCAGGAAGATATCTTTCAAATCCGCCCTGGGCGAGGCCTCCAGGACCCGTAAAGCGTAGGCGACATCCCGGGGATAAACCGGATAGCCGGAGCGGATCAGCTCGTAGAGTTTGCGCAGAGCCGAGGCCGCCAGCGCCACTTCGGACTCGTTGCCCTTGAGGGTGACAAGGCCTCCCCGGACCTGGAGCTCAACGCCGGTGGTCTCTTCAATGATTGCCAGGTTGCGGTTTAGCTCGCCGTAGAGCTGCCCCGCCAGGGCATTGTCGTTGAAGCTCAGTTCTTCGGTGGCTGTCGCCTTCATTTCTCTAAGGCTTCTTCAACCATTTTCTGCAGGTTCTCGGGGCTACGCTGTTCCAGCAGCATGCCGTTGACAAAGATGGTGGGGGTGCCCCGAACACCGGCCTGCTGGCCGTCCTGCATGTCCTTTTGCAGGCGGCGGGACAGTTCACGGCTCCTGATATCCCGCTGAAATTGGTTCATATCCAGGTCCAGATCCCGGGCGATGGCCATGATCTTATCCCGGCTCAATTCCCGCTGGGCGGCAAACAGCTCGTCGTGAAACTCCCAGAACTTGCCCTGGTTCTGGGCCGCCATCGCCGCCAGGGCCGCAGGTTTGGCATGTTCGTGGGAAGACAGGGGGAAATTCTTGAAAACCACCTTGACCTGATCGGGGTATTGCCGCAGGATCTCCTCGGTCATGGGTTTTACCCGGGCGCAATAAGGGCACTGAAAATCGCTGAACTCGACAATCTCCACCGGGGCGTCGGCCCGGCCCAAAAAGGGCGAGCCTTCGGTGTCGATGGATACGGCAAACTGCAGGGCCAGTTCCTGGACCTTGCCGCTGCTAAAGCCGGAGAGGATGATCTTTTCGGCAAGCCCGGCGCTTTGCATACCCACGGCGCTGATCCGATCCATGTCGGGATCGACGGGGATGGTGCCGGTGAGTTCACCTGCCTGGTCGTAGATCCGAACCTGGCCGCCGTCGGTGAGCACGTAAATGCGGCTGCCATCGACCGAGGAAGACACATCCAGGGGTTTTTCCGGCGGGGTGATGGTTTTTTCCAGTTCCCAGTGTACTCCTCCGGCCAGGGCCGGGCCACCGGCGATAATCACAATGAGCCCGAATAAAACGGCAAAGCAGCGAGAAAACATAATGTTACCCTTATGATTGAGGATTGTTTGGATGGCTGTTTTTACCATTGAAGCTGTCGCCGTTCGACAGGTCACGGCGCCAGCCGGCCCAGCATTATAAGAAGTCTTAAAAAATACGCAAGCTTACCTTTTATCACAAAAAGGGGCGGCGATAAAGGGTCAGCGCTAACCATTT
>PWOG01000056.1 GCA_003557565.1 Desulfobulbaceae bacterium | reverse complement strand
TTTGGGCATGAACTGCATCGGGGTGCCTGCGGCCGCCCGGGATGGGGCCGGCCGCAACAGGGCAACCCCGGCCAGAGTGGTGATCCCCATGAGCTTCATGACCTGCCGCCGGTCCAAACCCTCATTGACGTTTTCCATTGCTCTTCCTCCTCTCTTGTGTTGGTCGGTTTGTAACCGTCAGCTGCACCGCACCTTCGAGCGATCAGCCAGGCTTGAGTACCCTGTGTGCGCGGCGCCTGGCTGATCGGCCGAATCTGCGGCACTGCTGAACGGTTACGTCGATTCCACCTTCGCCTCGCCGTCGGCGGGGCGAAGGCAACTGGCACAATGTCGGAACATAAAAGAAGCCGGCTATAACCACAATGCGACAAATTGTCGCAACCAAAAAGGAGTTATTCGTAACTGATCACGTGGGCCAGGGGGTAAGCGAGCACGGGGTGTCGCAGGTTGCGGCAAGCCAGACGGCGATGCGTACATCAGTACGTGAGCCGGCTCGATCGCCGCAAGATGCGGTGCCCCGTGCTCACTTACAGTTATTCCGTCAGTTTAACCACAATCCGGCGGGCGATGGGCAGGACCAGAAGGATGGAAGGAAAGGCCACCACAAAGGCAGTGACAAAGGCGGTCAGCCAGCGGCGCAGAAAGTCATCCACCAGGCCGAGATTGAGCAGGGTGATCACCCCGGACATCAAAAACGACATCAGCAGGGAGGTAAAAAAGGCCAGCAGCAGATGGTTGTAACGGGCGGGAATTTTGAGCAATTCAACACTCCTTAGCGGCGGGAACGGGATTATCTCCTTTCAACACATGGGGCAGGCCCGCCACCGTCAGGATCACCCGGTCGCAGGCCGCCGCCAGTTGTTGGTGCAGCCGCCCGGATTCGTCACAGAAACGGCGGGTCATGGCCCCCATGGGGACCACCCCGAGCCCGGTTTCGTTGCCGACCATGATCAGCCGCCCCGGCAGCGTGGGCAGCAGCTCCAACAGCGCGGCGGTTTCGGCGGCCAGCCGCTGGTCGTCGTCGTCTTCGGCCAGCAGCAGACCGGTGAGCCAGAGGGTCAGGCAATCCACCAGCAGGCAGCGATCCGCCGCCGCCCGGGCAGCCAGTACCGCCGCCAGGTCGCCGCCTACCTCCACCAGGTCCCAGTCCGCCGGCCGCCGGGCCCGGTGATGCCGGATCCGCTCCCGCATCTCATCGTCATCGGCCCGGGCAGTGGCAATATAAGTCACCGCCAGGCCGCTGTCCAGAGCCAACCGTTCGGCAAGGGAACTCTTGCCGGAGCGGACCCCGCCTAAAATCAACTCCCGCATCACTGTCTCCTGTTTCCCGGTAACCCAAACAGCCGCACCACACCTTCGAGCGATCAGCCAGGCCTGAGCACTCTGTCTTTGGTTGGACGTATTTACTTTTCGCCACCCGGCTGCCGTTGGCTGTCGTACCAGAGGAACTGGCGACAGAATCCGCGAATGACCCGGGCCTCCTTGGCCCGCAGTCCCACCCGGCCCAGCAACGAACGGATATTCTTCATCCAGTAGGCGGAATCCTCGGCCCGCAGAAAGCCCACTGTTTGCAGCACCTGCTCCACATGATCATACATCGCCGCCTGCTCGTGGACCGTGGCCAGAGCCGGCCGGTTGGGGGGCGCCCCCCCGGCCGCGGCCTCATGGACCGCCGTGTGCAACTCATAGCTGAGCACCGCCACCGCCTGGGCCAGGTTGAGGGAGGAAAAATCGGCGGTGGGAATGGTGGTGAGCTGGTGGCAGAGATACAGGTCCTCGTTGGTCAACCCACGGTCCTCGGGGCCGAACAGCAGGGCCACCCGGTTGCGGGCAAGGTAAGGTACCGCCTCCCGCATGGCCATCCGGGGCCGTGGGCACATGCCCCGTTGGCGGCCCTGCCGGGCCGAGGTGGCAATCACCCGGCCGAAAGGCGCCAGGGCCCCGGCCACGGTTTCGTGGCGCTCCAGCCCGTCGATCAGAGCCGCCGCCTTGTGGGTGGCGGTCTTGAGCATCTTCTCCCGCTGGTACTGGCGGGAACCCACCACGATCAGGGCGGGGATCCCCATGTTCATGGCCACCCGGGCGGCCGAGCCGATATTTTCCTCGAACTTGGGGTTTTTCAGAACTATGGCGGCATTGGCCAGCAGGGCCGCGGGCGGGCAATCGCCGAGCACCGCATCCGGCAGCTTCGTGTGCCCGCCCGCACCGTAGTTTACGCAATCATTCATTTATCTGTAGCCAATCACAGGGTTTGTCCCATAAACGGTCACGGGGTGGGCGCAGGTCGCGGCGATCGGGCTGGCTCACGTACTGAGCGTCGCCGGCAAGATCGCCGCAAGAGATGGTACCCCGTTATCACTTACCATTATCTTGCCGCTAATCCGACGAGGCTGCAGGCACGATACTGAAGTTCAGGCGCCGCCGCCGCTGATCGACGCTGATAAGGCGAACCCGGATCAGATCGCCGATCTGGTAGATTTTGCCATGACGGCGGCCGATTAAGCGGTGGCTTTTTTCCTCCACCTCGTAATAATCGTCCCGCATCTCGGTGAGCGCCACCGCGCCGCTAAGCATGATCTCCACCAGTTCCACGAAACAGCCAAAAGACCCCACCCCGGAAACCACGGCGTCGAACTCATCGCCAACCTTGTCGCTCATGTAAAGGGCGGCCAGACGATCGTTGACGTTGCGTTCGGCATCCACCGCCAGCCGTTCCCGCCGCGACAGCCAGATGCCGGCCTCCTCCACGGAATGCCCCGGCGCCAGACCATCGCTGGGCCCCAAATCGGCCTTTTTGCCGCGCCCCTTGGCGGTTACCCCCAGCACCTTGGCCAGGGCCCGGTGCACCATGAGGTCGGGATAACGGCGAATGGGTGAGGTAAAATGGGTGTAATGGGTGGCGGCCAGGCCGAAATGGCCGACGTTTTCCGGAGCATAGCGGGCCTGCTGCATGGAACGCAGCAGCAGGCTGCTGACGATATACTCCCTGGGGGTGCCCGCCGCCAGTTGCAGCACCCGGCCGAACCAGGCCGGACCGCCGGGGTTGTCGGGGATCTCCAGGCCCATGGCGCGGGCAAACTCGGCAAACTCATCGACCTTGACCGGATCCGGGTCCTCATGGATGCGGTAGAGCACCTCGCTGCCCTTGCGTTCCAGAAAATCCGCCACCGCCTCGTTGGCCGCCAGCATGCACTCTTCCACCAGCTTGTGGGCCACGTTGCGTTCCGACCGGCGGATTACGTCCACCTGGCCGTCGTCGTCGATGTGAATATCGGCCTCGGGAATTTCAAAGCCGATGCTGCCCCGCTCCATGCGCACCCGGTTGAGCAGCTTGGCCAGCTGGCCAAGCTTGTTCAGGTCCTCCACCACATCTTCGTACCGGCCACACAACTCCGGGTCACCATCTTCCAGGATGGCCCGGACCTTGTTGTAGGTCAGGCGATGGCGGCTTTTGATCAGGCTGCGGTGAAACCTGGCCTGCCGCCGCCGTCCCTGGTTGTCAAAATCGATGACGGCGGTGAAGGTGTGCCGGTCCACGCCCGGCATCAGGCTGCAGAGATTGTTGGAAAGCCGCTCGGGCAGCATGGGCAGGACCCGGCCGGGGAAATAGACACTGGTGCCCCGGGCATAGGCCTCGGTGTCCAGCTGGCTGCCGGGGCGAACGTAATGGCTGACATCGGCGATGGAGACATAGAGGCGATACCCGCCGTTATCCAGGGACTCCACGGCCACGGCATCGTCAAAATCGCGGGCCGTTTCGCTGTCGATGGTCACGTGCGGGATCCCCCGCAGATCCTCCCGGTCTTTGGTCAGACGTACCCGGGAGTTGAGCCCCTCGGCCTCGGCCAGCAGTTCATCATCGAACTGATGGGGCAGCTCAAAGGCGCGGACGGCCATTTCCGTCTGCACCAGGGCGTCGGCGGGGTTACCCAGAACCTCCAGCACCCGGCCCTCGGGATTGCCCTGCTCCCGGAAATTTTCGATCTCGGCGTACACCGCGTCACCGTTACGGGCTCCCAGACTGCGGGCCCGTTTGACTACGATTTTAAAAGGCAGTCGTTCATCCTCGGGCTCCACCAGGCCGGTATTCTTGCCGGCGACATAAAAGCCGACCATCCGGGTAATACCCCGGGAGAGAATCTCCAGCACCTGGCCCTCGGCCCGGTCCTTGCTCTGCTTGACCACCTGGACCAGCACCCGGTCGCCGTGTATGCTGCCACCCAGGGCAGCGCCCGGCGGCAGAAAGATATCCTTTTTGAACTTGGCCGCCTCGGCGGGATCATCGAGCATGGCAAAACCAAACCCCCGCTGGTGCATACTGACCACCGCCTCAAAGGTTTGGTCCGCCGCCGCTTTCTTATCCACCGCCTTGCCGCCCGCGCCGGCCGGACGGGCCTTTGCCGGCGGGCGCTTGGACTTGCCCGCCGACGGCGCTTTTTCGTCGGGCCGGCCAAGGCCAAAGATCGACCCGGTCCGGCCGGTGGCCGCTCTGCGTCCCCGCCGGTTTTTCTTATTCTGCGGCGCCGTAGCGGCGGCCTTGCCGCCCTGTGATTTCCTTCTGCTCAAAACTTACTCCTCAAACCATGTTTTTTTACCAATCTCACAGCCGGTAAGCGATCACATGGCACCGCATCTTGCGGCGATCAGGCCGGCTCACGTACTGATGTACGCTTCGCCGCCCCGATCACCACAACCTGCGGCACCCTGTGACCGCTTACCATTTCGCCCCCGTGATCACTTACC
>PWOG01000241.1 GCA_003557565.1 Desulfobulbaceae bacterium | reverse complement strand
GTCAGGGACAGGCTCCGGGCGATGCCGCCCATCTCGCTGACCCGCTGAATACCGGCCTGGCGCATCAGCAGCCCGGCGCAGAAAAAGAGGGAGGTCTTCATAAAGGCGTGGTTGCCGATATGCACCAGGGCGCCGATGATCGCCTCCCGACCCAACAGGGAAACAGCCAGGGTGATATAACCCATCTGGCTTATGGTGGAATAGGCCAGGCGGCGCTTGAGGTTGTCCTGACGCATGGCCGCCAGGCCCGCGGCCAGCACCCCGACCGTGGCCAGCAGCGAAACCCAGTGCATGAAACCCAGTCGGGCCAGCAGTTCCACGCCGAAAACCTGGAGCACCACCCGGATGATCCCGAAGGCCCCGGTAGCCACCAGCACCCCGGAAAGCAGGGCCGAAAAGGGCGCCGGGGCCGCCGGATGGGCGTCGGGCACCCAGCCGTGAAGCGGCACCAGGGCGGCCTTGACCCCGAAACCGGCGATCAGGAAAACAAAGACCGCCACCAGGTACCCTCGCTCGATGCCGTCGTGCAGCAAAGGCGTTACCGAAAAGGCCAAAGACCCGACCAGGTGGAAAACCAGCACCACCCCCACCAGGATGAGACTGCCCCCCACCAGAATATACACGATATACTTGGTGGCGGCGGCCTTGGCGGCGGGGGTTTCCTCGTGAACCACCAGCAGGTAGGCCATAATCGACAGCAGCTCATAGAAAACCAGCATGGTCAACAGGTTGCCCGCCCAGGCCACCCCCAGGGCCAGGCCCAGGGAAAGCATGAGGACCAGGTAATAACGGTTGCGCCTGTCCGGTCCCAGGTATCCCTGGGAATAAATCAGGGCCAGCAGCCACAGGCTGGAGATGATGACGGCAAAAAATACCCCCAGGGCGTCAATTCTCAAATAAAGCCAGACTTCGGGGGCCAGCTGTATCAGTTCCAACTCATACACGGTACCCGCCAGAGCCCCGGGGATCAGAGACCAGCAAGCCGCCATGACCAGCCCCGCCAGCAGCACCAGGGCCAGATCGCGCCACTGCTCGGGGTGTTGCTTGAGTCTTGCTATCATTTGGCGCCTCCGAACAGTTCGAGAGCTGCCTGGGCCGCCACGTTGAAAGGCATCAGGGCCAGATGGGCGGTGGTTCCCAGCACCACCACGAACAGGGCGCAAAACAGGAGGGGCCCCAGCAGCAGCCAGCCCGGATCACCCACCCGGTCATCGGTTCCATGGGGGTCGGGCTTGAAATAGGCGCGATAGACGATGGGCAGCCAGTAGGCGGCGTTCAACAGGCCGCTTATCACCATGACGCCGGCAAACCACCAGGCCTGGACGGCAAAAGACCCCAGAATCAGGTACCACTTGCTGAGAAAACCGGCCAGCAGCGGCACCCCGATGAAACTTAAAGCGACCAGGGTAAACGCCGCCATGCTCCACGGCATCCGCCGGCCGATGCCGTCAAGCTGGGCGATTTTGGTCCGGCCGGAGCACTTTTCAATGGCCCCGGCCACGAAAAACATGGTGATCTTGGCAAACCCCTGGTTGGCCAGATGCATGATGGCGGCCACCGTCGCCACCGGGTTCAGCAGGCTGGCGCCCAGCAGAATATAGGAAACCTGGCTGATCGTGGAGTAAGCCAGTCGCCGTTTCAGATCAACCTGATACAGGGCCATCAGGGAACCGCCGATAATGGATACGGTGGCCAGCCAGGCCAGGCCCCGGGTAAAACCCAGCTGCCCCAGCAGTTCGATGCCGAAGATATCATAAATAACCCGCAACACCCCGAAGGCCCCGGCCTTGACCACCGCCACCGCGTGCAGCAGGGCGCTCACCGGGACCGGGGCCACCATGGCGGTGGGCAGCCAGCCATGCAGGGGCATGAGCGCCGCCTTGACCCCAAAGCCCAGGATCAGCACCGTAAAAATCAGGCCGAGATAAAAAATGTCGAGCTCGGCGGGCAAAATCCCCCCGTGGCCGAAGCTCAGGGTGCCAACCTCGCTATGTACCAGCACCAGACCCAGCAGTACCAGGCCGCCGCCGCCCAGGGTATAAATCAGGTACTTGCGGCCGGCCCGGAAGGCCTCCGGAGTTTCCCGATGAATAACCAGGGGATAGGTGCAAATTGTCAGCAACTCGTAGAAAATAAAGAGGGTCAGAAGGTTTTCGGCAAAGGCGATGCCGACGGTGGAAGCGACACAAAGGGCGAAAAAGCCAAAAAAACGGACCTGGGCCCAGGCCTTGTCTTCCCGCATATAGCCCAGGGCGTAAATGGTGGTGAGCACCCACAGGGTGGAGGAAACCAGAGCAAAAAACAGCCCCAGGTGATCGACCCGAAAGCCGATCCCCACCTCCGGCGGAAACTCCACCAGGGTGTAAACGTAAACCTCGCCGGCCATGACGCCGGGCAGCAGGGAAACGACCACCCCGAACTTGAGCAGGGCCGCCCCCATGCTCCAGAATATCCGCCACCAGCGATTCCGGCCGGTGGAAAAAACCAGCACGGCGCAGGCAATGGAGATTCCCAGGGCCAGCAGTGGTCGTGGATCGATAACCTCCATTTACTCTCCCTACCCTAGCCAATCACAGGATTTTTCGTAAACGTTCAGCAGCACCCCACCTTCGGGCGATCAGCCAAGCTTACGTACGCGGGGTACGCGGCGCTTGGCTGATCGCCCGAATCTGGGGCACGGCTGTTCGTTTACACCCGTTAAATCAACACGTTTTTGGCCCTGCTGAACGATTGCTATTTTTCCGGTAAGCGGTCACGGGGGCCTACCACCATCCCACCCTGTTCAGCAGACTTTGCGCCGCCGACTCGAGAAACGCCAGCGGCAACCGGACGAACAGCCCCAACAGCAGGCAAAGCGCCGCCAGCACCGCCAGGGGCGCCAGCATTGACCAGGGCGCTTCCCGGGCCCCGGCAACCGCCTCGTTCTCCGGTTCCCGGAAATAAAAGGCGTTGATGATCCTCACATAATAAATGGCAGCCAACAGCGAGCCGAAGATCACCACCAGGGCGAAAAATGGCCGACCGGCCTGCAGGGCGCCCAGGGCTATATACCATTTGCCGACGAAACCGGCGGTGGGCGGCACCCCGATGATGGCCAGGGCGGCCACCGCCAGGGCCGCGCAAGTCAACGGCATGGTCCGCCCCACTCCCCGCAGTCCTTCCAGGGTACGCTGCCCGGTCCGGTAAATCAAGGCGCCGGCGGCCAGAAAGAGGGTCGCCTTGATCAGGGCATGGTTGAAAACATGCACCGTGCCGCCGGCCACGGCATAGGGCGAGGCCAGAACCCACCCCAGGACGATATAGCCGATATTGGTGATGGTGGAATAGGCCAGCATCATTTTAAGATCTTTTTGGAAAACGGCGAAAAAGGAGCCCATGACCACCGAGGCGACCGCCAGCCAGGCCAGAATGGTGGCCAAAGAGCCAGGAAAAAACAGCTCAACCTGGCCAAACACCTGGTAGGTGCGAATCAGGCCGATGATCCCGACCTTGACCACCAGCCCCGAAAGCACGGCGCTGACCGTGCCGGGGGCGCTGGCATGAGCCTCGGGCAACCAGTTATGCAGGGGGAAAAGGGCCGCCTTGAGCATGAAACCAACTACCAGAGCGGTCCCGGCCAGGGTCAGGGCGGCGGGACTGTCCAGTTCACCGAGCCGCCCGGCCACATCCACCATGTTCAACGAACCGGTAAGGGTGTAGAGCAGCCCCACGGCAAACAGGATCAGCAGCGAGGAAACCGCCCCCATCAGGAGATACCGCAAGGCGGACATCTCCGCCGCCGACCGGCCGCCGACGGCCACCAGGGCGTAAGCGGAAAGGGAGACCACCTCCAGGAAGATAAAGAGGTTGAACAGATCGGCGGTGACCGCAAAGCCGATCATCCCCCCCAGGTTGAGCAGCAGCAGGGTGTAATAGAAAGGCAGCCTTGGCGCCGGCACCGCCCGGGCGGCATACAGACGGGAAAAAATCAGCACCGGCGGCCCCAGCAGGACCACCGCCGCCACCAAGGCCGCCCCGAATTCGTCGAAACGCAGCTCGATCCCGTAAGGCCGCGCCCAGCCGCCGGGAAAGTAGCTGAAAGGCCCCTCCCTGACCAGCCGCCAGAACAGCGGCAACGACACCATGGTGGTGCCGGCGGCCACCACCAAAGACCACCAGGGCACCAGCCGCCGGTTCAGGGAGTGCAGGGCCGGAATCAGCACCGCCCCGCCCAGGGGCAGGAGCAGCAGCAGCACCAGCCAGTGGGGCCAGGCTGTCCATGGGCCATCCATCTATTCCAGCTCCCGCAGTTCGTCGGCCTCGATGGTGCCGTGCCGGCGATGGATCCGGATGATCAGGGCCAGGGCCAGGGCGGTGGTGGCCAGGGCCACCACGATACCGGTGAGCACCAGGGCATGGGGCAAGGGGCTGGCCATCGGCGCTTCGGCCCCGGGGCCCACCACCGGCGGCGAGCCGCCGGTGACCATCCCCGAAGTCACGATGAAGGCGAACACCGCAGTTTCCATGATGTTAAGGCCAAGCAGCTTCTTGATCAGGTTGTTTTTGATAATCACCGCGTACAGGCCAATACAAAACAGCACCACCACCGCAGTATAGTCCAGGTTATACCAGAGAGCTTCGGCCATCACTGCGTCTCCATGAGCAGAAAGAAGGAAGCCACCAGCACCGCGCCCCCCACCCCGATGGCCACCTCCAGCACCACCACCATGGCTTCCCGTACCTGATGCCAGGCGGGCTCGACGGGATAACCCAGGAAAGAACCGGTAAGCAGCAGGCCAAACAGCCCCACCAG
>PWOG01000215.1 GCA_003557565.1 Desulfobulbaceae bacterium | reverse complement strand
TGGTGGCCGATCTTGATCTGCTACGGCTGGAACGGATCCCCCAGGTGGCCGTCGCTTTCAGGAAACGGCCCCTGCAGGAGGACCACCGCCATTATCTGGAGCAGCGACTGACGGCCTATGAGCGGGTGCTGGAGATTATCTGCGAGCGCTGGCTGGTGGAGCCCTTTCATCGGGCCCTGGTGCTTTGGGATGAGGGACTGTTCTTCGAGGTCCATGAGATTCTGGAACCACCCTGGTACCGGGCCCCGCCCGGGCCGGACAAAAGCGCCCTGCAGGGAATGATCCGGGCCACCGGGGTTTATATTTTTCTGGAGGCGGGCCGCCGCAATTCCGCCGCCTCCATGGCCGCCAAGGCGATCAGCGGGCTGGATCACTGGCAGCAATCCAGCCTGCCTCCCTTCCCCGACCTCCCCCGGCTCAAGGCGGCCCTGGCCGGACTGGAGCCGGCCCCTGCCCTGGCGACGTCCCTGCCGCGCGAAGGTAAGTAGCCGGCACCGAACATGCTTTATGGTGCTGTTTTGCTACCCCTGATCAACCATACGGGACTGCGCCGCCCCAGACCTTAAGCCATGTAATTGCCGCCGTTGACCGGCAGGTACTGGCCGGTGATGTAATCGGCCAGGGCGGAGGCCAGAAAGACCACCGCCCCGGCCACGTCCTCGGGTGCTCCCACCCGGCGCAGGGGGGTGGCGGCGGTGATGAATTCCTTCATTTCCGGCGGCAGATCGGCGGTGGCGTCGGTGGCGGTCAGACCCGGGCTGACCACGTTGACCGTGATCCCTTCCGGCCCCAGTTCCATGGCCATACCCCGGGCCATGGCGTCCAGGGCGGCCTTGGCGGCGGAGTGAGCGGCAAAACCCTCGCCCGGTGAACGCGAAAGGGTGCTGCTGACCAGGATCAGCTTGCCCGCCTTCCGCTCCCGCATGGCCGGCAGCACCGCCTGGCAGCAGTTGTAGAGGGCCTTTATCTCACCGGTCAGCTTGGCCTCGATGTCCGGCCAGCCCATGGTGGTTAAGGGCTGAATGGGGAAGTTGATATGGGCATTGTTGACCAGCACGTCGATGGTTCCCAGTTCCCTGGTCGCCGTCTGCACCATTTGCGCCACCGCCTCCGGGTCGCGGACATCGGCCGGCAGGGCCAGGGCCCGGCCGCCGGCGGCCTCGATCTCCGCCACCACCGCCCGGGCCTGCGCCTCCGCCCGCAGGTAATTGACCACCACCTTGGCGCCGCCAGCCGCCAAAGCCTTGGCGCAGGCAGCGCCGATGCCCCGGCTGGCGCCGGTTACCAGTACCACTTTGTCGGTGAGTTGGAGTGCCATGGCATCCTCCTTGATTTTGTTCTCTGTGTGGCCATCGATAATTGAGGCAATTTAAGCTAACGTAATTATTGGTCAAGAATGATTTATTATCAAATATTTTCGTATCGCTTCAGAATTTGCAAGCTCTTGATTGCCGACTCCGATCACGCCGCGCAGATGCCGTAGCGTGGGAGGATCTTGCGGATTACCGCGTAGCGGTGGGCGAGCAGGGCGTCGTGGAAGAGTTTCCAGTCGCTGCCCAGGAAAGAGGGATGGTAGGGAAAGCGATCTTTTTGCCGGTCTTTTGCTTTGCGGGTCTGCAAGGCTTCGTATTTCCATGATTTCACCCCCTTTGGCCGGTATTCCAGGGTTACCGGTGGGAAATCGAAGTAGCCGTCTTTGATCCGGGCCAGCCATTGCCGGTGGCGGCTGTCGCCGGCGGGGTCCGTCAGGGTTTGCAGCAGGTGGTTGATTTTATCCCGGGCCTCGTTGGGCAGGCCCGGGGGTTGGGCCTCGGCGTCGCCGATCCGGACCAGGTAAAGGCGGAATGGCTGCTCGCCTATCCGGAAGGCCGTGCCCAGCGCTGGTTTGAACGCCACCGCGACGCTGAAACCGGCCGGGAAGAATGGCATTTCGGCAGCAAATTAGGCGGCCGGAAAAAACTCTGGCAGGAGGCCACCCGCGACAATGCCCTGTTCCTCTCCACCGCCATTCAACTGAACAGCGAGCAACTGAAACCCGTATTCCAGTGGTTCAGGAGCCTGGCGATCATCGAACCCGGTGCCCTGCTGGACCCCGGCTTTACCATCAAACAGTGCGGAAATGAAGATGGCTGCCGTCAAATCATCGATTTCCTGAACGCCGCCGACCTGAACATCCAGGATATCCGCCTGGATAAAAATACCCTGGCCGAAGATGAGCTGCCCGCTGATTTACCGGACAACTTCAAAAAGAAAGTCGTCGGCAAGGAGATGGTGCGACCGCTATTCCTGCACCCGGTGGCCGGCAGCGAGTCCATGGTGCCCCTGCCCCTGGAAGAGGAGTCCGACGGCACCCGCAAGCTCTTCGCCTATGCCGGTCCGTGGCTGGACATTCTGGCCAATGGACGCATTCTGCTGGTCGATGAGCTGAACAACAGTCTCCACCCCAAAATGGTCCGCTTCCTGCTCAGCCTCCTGCACAGCAGCCAGACCAACCATAAAAACGGACAGGTGATCTTCTCCACCCACGACACCAACCTTCTCGACCAGGAGATCATGCGCCGCGACCAGATCTGGTTCGTGGAAAAGAACCGGGAAAACGCCACCCGCCTTTATCCCCTGTCCGACTTCAGCCCCCGCAAAAAGGAGGCGCTGGAGAAAAACTACCTCCACGGCCGCTACGGCGCCCTGCCCTACTTGCGTAAGGTGGCCTGATGGACAGCGACAATCTTTTCCACAAAAGAAAAGAGCGCAAAGCAGCATCGCTGCTTCGAAGCCGGGCCCGGCGTCCCCGAGAGGCATATCTGTCCGCAAGTCTTGACCTCGGTTTTATTATAACTTAGTATCATAATACTATGCAGCAAACACGAACAAACGGCCAAATCAAAGAGGAGTTGCCGTCATGAATGTCTCACTTCCCCCGGAAATGGACAACTGGGTGGCAGCCCAGGTCAAATCAGGTGCTTATAAATCATCAAGCGAGGTAGTCCGTGACGGCCTGCGCACATTGCAACGTCTCGAAGAGCAACGCTTGGCGATGGCCGCCGACCTGCGCCAGGAGCTCATGATCGGCATCAAACAGTTGGATGCCGGCAAATCCCGCCCTTTTGACGCCGCAGCAGTAAGCGATATCAAGCAAAAAGGCCGCGAAAGACTGGGGGCATGAAGGCGCACCGCCTCATCATCACCGACCAGGCACAGGAAGACTTGGTTGATATCTGGCTTTACATTGCCGGTGACTCACCACAGGCGGCCGATAACTTTATTGATCTTCTCCATGAAAAATGTGCGTCTCTCTGCGATTCACCAGAGATCGGCAGGGAGAGGAATGAGTTGATTCCCGGCCTTCGCTCCTTACCTGTCAAAAAACACATTATCTTTTACCGCGTAAAATCCGCCACTCTGGAAATCGTCAGAGTTCTCAGCGGCTATCGAGACATTGCCAACCTGTTTTAACCTGAACTTCTTCCGCAGCCAAGACCAGTTCAAAGCTGTATCCGCAGCCAGCAGATCATGGGCTACTTGATGTAGATCCCTGCGGGCTCCACCTGGGCCAGTTGCCGGGCCGGCGGGGATTTTTCAGCGGCAAAGTTCCATCTCCGGGCCGAGCCAGTCGGAGGGGTTCAGTTCTATGGCTTGGGGGGTTTTGATTTTGGTGCGCTCCCTGGGCAGGTCGGTGAACATCTGGATTACGCCGTGGCAAATGACGTTGTTGGCCTTTTCCGAAGCGTAGTTCATGTAGATTGAGCGCAGCAGCCGGTCCTGGGTTTCGCCGATGCTTTCCTTGCCCCTTTCCCAGCGGGAAACGGTTTCCGGCCGCACTCCGAGCAGGGCCGCCAGCTCCTTGGACTTCAGGTGCAGATCCTTGCGCAGAAAGATGATTTCCGCCGGGGTGAGCAGGGCCTTGCGCTGCGAACAGATGAAGCCGCCGATGGCCCGGTGCAGGCGCTCGACATTGGGCAGGGAAACATAGTCCTCCCCGCAGTTCTCACACTGAAACTGGGTGATGCCGTACAGAACGACATCCAGCCCGCTCTCGTCGTAATGGTACGGGCGGTCCTTGATCGTGCGGATCTTGCCGCCGCACTCCACGCATTTCTGCATAATTCTCACCCTCCTTAAAACCACAGCCGCCTGAACCGACTCAGCCGGTGACCGTTATAATATGCAATGTCTGCTCGGAAATGATGGCGGTGATCACCCGCCCATCATCACCATCCAAATCCTGTCCCTGTACGGTGTAAACCCAGTTTCCGTGATCTTCCTTGAACTTCTTGCCGGTCAACTCGCCATGTTGAAGGATAAACAGAACATCATGGGTGGTGAAACCTCGCTCACGCATCCTCAACTTGACATGAGCGCTATAAACCAGGTTCCCTTTGCCGGCAGCATTTCTTATCAGATTACGTGCTTTTGCAAGGGGAATATCCCCTGTCGGATCAAATACCATATCGGACACCAAGAAACAAGTTGAGCTAAACGCAATTATTGATTAAGGATGATTTATTGTCAAATCTTTTCGTATCGCTTCAGAATTTTCAAATTCTTGATTGTCGACCCGGATCAGGCCGCGCAGATGCCGTAGCGTGGGAGGATTTTGCGGATTACCGTGTAGCGGTGGGCGAGCAGGGCGTCATGGAAGAGTTTCCAGTCGCTGCCCAGGAAAGAGGGGTGGTAGGGAAAGCGATCTTTTTGCCGGTCTGTTGCTTTGCGGGTGTGTAATGCTTCGTATTTCCATGATTTCACCCCCTTTGGCCGGTATTCCAGGGTTACCGGTGGGAAATCGAAGTAGCCGTCTTTGATCCGGGCCAGCCATTGCC
>PWOG01000019.1 GCA_003557565.1 Desulfobulbaceae bacterium | reverse complement strand
CTCCCCCTCCTCTTCCTCTTCCAGCCGGCGATGGGTAACCACCGCCACCATCCGGTCCTTGATGATGGCATCATCCACCAATTGCTGGGATGAGGGATGACTGATCTGCATGGGAAAGCCCATGCCGGGAAAGAAGACAAAACCGTGCAGGGGAAGAACCGGCAATTCTTCCGGTACTGGCAGGTTGGCCGGATTGGTGCTTTTCTTGCTCCTGTGCTCCCGGTTTTCGCTTTCCTGGGATTCCGGTCCGCCGCCCTGGCCGGCCTCGGGTTGGTCCATATTTTTCTTGTCGTCGGTCATGATATTCTCTCACCGTGTTGTTTGAGTGTTGGTTGAAGGCAACCGCTCCGGATCACCCGGAACTGACCGGAATATTCACCCGTTCCCGCTGTTTGGGCAGAGTGATCATCAGCATCCCCTGCTGGTACTCGGATTCAACGGTGCCGACGTCCACAGGCCAGGGCAGGGAAATCCTTTTTTCAAAGTGTCCCCGCTCTATTTCCAGCCGATGAACCCGCCGCACCCCTTGGGGAAAATTATATCTCCGGTCTCCGGAGACGATCAGCCGGGTTTCCTCAACCACCACCTGGATGGCGTCGGGATCGACCCCGGCCAGTTCCATGTAAATGACAAACTCTTTGTCGGTTTCGTAGATATCGGTGGGCACCGACCAGGGCTCTCCCGCCAGGCGGTTTACACTGTGTCTGCCCAAGCCGCGGGCCAGTCGGTTCAAACCTTCCTCCAGCAGGGCACGTTTTTTCCGTTCATTCATGGTCTGGGCACTCCTTGTTGATCGGTTGCCGTGCCGGGGGTACTCAGGGCCCGGCCATTTTACCGTAAAAATATGTGACCGCCCTGGGCCCTTGTCAAGTAAGTGATCACAGGGCATCGCCGAAAGCGGCGACCGGTCCGGCTCAGGTACTGATACAGGCCGCCGTTGCCATCGGCCATCAACTGCGGCACCCTTTGGCCGCTTACCATTTTTCCCCGATGATTATTTACCTTGTCAAGTCTACAAACCGATGGTTGCCACGGCTGGACGGTCCAGTTATGATGGTTGGCGTTCGCTGCCCCCCTGTGGTTACTTATAATGGCCTTGCAAAAAATCATAACCGTTCACTACGGGCAACAGCCGGCGCTTTTAACGGGCTGTAACCGTTCAGCAGTGCCGTTGGTTCGGGTAAGCAGCCAGGCGCGGCGTACCCCCTGTACGCAAGCCTGTCTGTTTACCCTTAAGATAAGGGTAGCAGCGAAACCATCCATAAGGGAAAGGTATTTTTTGCTAAGCTGACAATATTTTTAATTTTTTTGCTCTTGCTGGACAGTTAATCGGAATAAAAGCCATGAAAGATTGCCACGAAGCTGCGGAACCTGACCACCCCCTGTTTCTGGAAGCCATCCAGGCCCACGAAGCCGGTGATTACCCCAGGGCCGAGACCCTGTACCACGATATCCTCAGGGCCTGCCCGGAGCACTTGGACGCCCGGATCTCCCTGTGCCTGCTCTACCGGGCCGCGGGTGACCCCGACCGGGGACGGCGCTGTTTCGAGGAGACCCGCCGTCTGGCTCCTCCCGACGCCGATCTCCACGTCCAGCTGGGTACCGTCTGTCATGGGCAGGGGGAAGAGGAGCTGGCCATGGACTTTTACCGCCAGGCCCTGGCCCTGGCCCCGGACCATCACCGGGCCTGGTACAACCTGGGCACCGCCGAGCTTAACCGGGGCGAGGCGACAGCTGCGGCGGAGGCGTACCGACAGGCCCTGAAACAGGACCCCGACGATGTCGACACTCTTTACAACCTGGCTCTGGCCCTGGCCGAACTGGAAAAACTGCCGGCCGCCGCCCACATCTATCACCGGGCCCTGGCCAGGGCCCCAGACGACCGGGATATCCTGTACAACCTCGGGGTGCTGTACCGTCGCATGAACCGCCATGCTGAAGCGATGCGCAATTTGGTCCGGGTGATTGAGCTGGATCCCGACCATGCGGCGGCGCACGGTCATCTGGGAGCCATGTGGGCGCAGTTGGGGGAGAAGGAACTGGCCATCGGTTCCTTTGAAAAGCTGGTGGCCCTCGACCACCAGGCCGAATCGGCCCGGCACATGCTGGCGGCCCTGCGGGAAGAGACACCGGCGGCGCCAGCCAGGGAGTACGTCGCCGGGCTTTTTGATCAGTATGCGGGCAAGTTTGAAGATGAACTGATGGAACGGCTGGGCTACCGGGTGCCCTTCATCATGGCCGAGCTGCTGCGCGAAACTTTCGGCCACGAAATGCATGGCCAGCTTCTGGATCTGGGCTGCGGCACCGGCCTGGCCGGCGAGGCCTTTCTCGCCCATGCCACCGGACTTACCGGGGTCGATCTTTCCGTCGGCATGCTGGAGCAGGCCCGGCAGAAAAATATCTACGACGCCCTGCACCAGGAGGATCTGCTGGAATTCTGCCGGCGGGATCAGCAGATTCGCTTTGATCTGGCGGTGGCGGCGGATGTATTTAACTATCTTGGGGATTTGTCTCCTTTTTTTCAGGTCGTGGGCAATTGCCTGCAACCCCGGGGTTTGCTGCTGTTCTCCATCGAAGAAGGTGAAAACGACGATTTTGTGCTACAGGAAAACGGCCGCTACGCCCACTCCCCGCAATACCTCCAGACCCTGATCACCGACCATGGCTTTACCGTGCTCAACCAGCGGCGGTCGGAGTTACGCCGGGAAAAGGGGCGGTGGGTCGGCGGCATACTTTATCTTTTACAACGGCAAACAACAGACAACCAACGGTAAACGGTTAACAGGCAGCGGCTTTTCTACACCACCTCTTCCACTTCCCGCCATTTTTCCTCCAGGCGCTGGGGCGAGACGGGAAAGGCGGTCTTTAATTCCTGGGCAAACAGGCTGACCTTGTACTCTTCCAGCATCAGGCGGTATTCAGCCAGCAGTTCCCGCTTACGGGGTGGAAGATCGGGGGTGTGGGCATATTTTTGCAGACGTTCCTGGTAGGGGGCCAGCTGAGCGGCCTTGGCGGCGTCCTTGGCGGGGTCGGTCCGGGCTCGCTGGCCGCGAATGACCAGGGCTTTAAGGTGGCGCGGCAGATGAGCCATGGTGATGGCGTCATGGCGCTCAAGAAAATCCGGCGGCACCAGGGCCGCCAGTTGGGCCTTTAATTCCTCGGCCAGGCCGGGCGGGGCCGGAGGGCCCTGCCCTTTAGCTTTGGCCTGGGCCGACGGGGAAGCGGCCGGCTGTTCCAGCCGGCTTATGGTGCTTATCACCTCCCAGCGCTGATTCAAAACTTCCAGAACCAGATCGTAAAGCTGGCGGGCCTCCTGGTAGAACCCTTCCCGGCGGAGTTTTTCCACCCTGTCCCGGAACTCGTCGGCGGCGATCAAATCTCCCCGGCCGGTGGCAAAGACCTCCCTTAAAACAAAGTCCTGGATGGCCCGGTTGAGCTCATCCAGGCTGCCCAGCCCCTGGGCCAGGCGCCAGTGCTGCCTGGGAAAGACCAGTTCCTTGCGCAGGGTCTTGAGCCGGGCGCCGAACTCTTGGCGATACAGGCACAACAGCCCCTGACGGGTGGCGCTCCGGGCCGGTTGGGCCTCGGTGAAAAGCCGCAGGTCCACCCGGCCGCTGTCCTCCCGCAGGCCCGGGAAGAGATAGCCGGCCAGTTGCCCGTCGGCATCGGTCAAGGGCAAACGCCGGGGGATCTCGGGCAGCTCGGCGCCGGTCAGCCCTTCCCGCTCCCACTGGCGGCGCATGGCCTCCACGGCCTGCTTCGGCGGAGCGGCACTCCGGGGGCCGGTGCCGACCAGGGCGCTCAAACTGCGGCCGGCGGCCAGAACTTCCCCCTGATCATTAACCAGACAAAAACGGCAACGCAGATGGTCGGGCAACTCCTTGACCGGCCAGGCGGCGGCATCGATCCGCAGCCCGAACATCTCATGGATCGCCCGCCCCAGGGCCTGATACAGCGACATATTGCCGGGCTTTAAGGTCCGGGCCAGCTCGGCGGCCGTTTGGGGAATGGGCACCAGCTGACGGCGGATGTTTTTGGGCAGATTTTTGAGCAGAAAAAAAATCTTTTCCTCCAGCATTCCCGGCACCAGCCATTCAAAACGCTCGGGCCGCAGGTGGGCAGCCAGATGCACCGGGATCATCACGCTGAGTCCGTCATCCTCGGCCCCGGGCTCGAAGTGATAGGACAGCTCCAGGCTGGTTTCCCCCACCTCCAGGGTGGTCGGGTACTGCTCCATGAGGTCGGCTTCGGGTTCCCGACTGAGCAGATCCTCCTGGCGCAATTTGAGAAAATCATCACCCCGGTTCTTTTTCAGCAGCCGGTTCAATTCGGCCTGGTCGCAGACCTCGGCGGGCAGGCGCTGCTCGTAAAACCCGGCAATATTGTCCTCGGCCACCAGCAGATCCCGCCGGCGGCTGCGCTCTTCCAGGTCCCTGAGGCTGTCGATCAGCTTCATATTGTGTTCCAGGAAGTGGTAGTGGCCTTTTAGTTCGCCCTCCACCAGGGCGCTCTGGATAAAGATGCGGCGGGCCTCCGGCTGGTCGATTCCGGCAAAGGGCACCTTGCGGCCGGCCACCACCACCAGGCCGAACAGGGTTCCCTTTTCCTTGGCCACCACCTGCCCCCGACGTTTTTCCCAGTGCGGATCGCTGTAACTGTAACGCATCAGATGGCGGGCCAGGGGTTCGATCCAGTCGGGATCGATGGCCGCCACGGTCCGGGCGTACAGGCGGTTGGTCTCCACCAGTTCGGCAGCCATGATCCACGGCGGCGTGGGGCCGCCGCCCTTGGCCGGGCGTCCCTTGGCGGTTTTGGCCGGCTCG
>PWOG01000119.1 GCA_003557565.1 Desulfobulbaceae bacterium | reverse complement strand
GGGTGGCTTCGAAGCCATCCATTACCGGCATCTGTAAATCCATCAGCACCAGATCAACGGCGCAGGTATCCGCCTGCTCCAGCGCCTCGGCCCCGTTATTGGCCACGATGACCCGTGCTCCGGTTTTGTTAATGATTTCCATGGCCACTTCCTGGTTTAAAAGATTGTCTTCCGCCAGCAGAATGGTGTAACCGGCCAGGGAGGGAATACGGGCACTTTCATGGGGGGGGCGCTGTTTTCTGGTCCGGCCTCCGGCCGCCTCGATCATGGTTTCCAGCAGGCCGGACGCCGTTATCGGTTTGCTGAGAAAGGCATTAAACGGCGGATGATCCGGTGGCAGCTCATTGCGGCTGTAGGCGATGAGGATAAGGAACGGAATTGAGCCCAGAGTGGCGTTTTTTTGCAGTTCATACAACCTTGCCATGGCCTGGAGGCCGTCCAGGGTGCCGGGCATTTCCCAATCCATGATGATAAAATCGAACGGCGCCCCGTTCTGGTCAGCTGATATCACCGCCTCCACCGCGCTGTCGCCGCTGTCGGCCTCGAGCACTTTAAAGCGGTGGCTTTCCAGGATTTCCCGAAGCACATGGCGAACTTCGGCATGGTCGTCCGCCACCAGTACTCGGGAGCCTTCCTTGATACTTTCGGGCCAGTGCAGTTTGGAAGTGGATTGCCGGGCAACCGGCAGGTTCAGTTCGAAAAAGAAGACGCTGCCATGACCCGGAGCGGTTTCCACTTTCAGGCTCCCGCCCATCCCCTCCACCAGCTTGCGGCTGATCACCAGCCCCAGCCCGGTACCGCCATACTTGCGGGTGGTGGACATATCGGCCTGGGAAAAGGGCTGAAACAGTTGCGCCACCTCTTCCTCGTCCATACCGATGCCGGTATCCGCCACCTCGAAACGGAGCCGGACCTCATTTTCGCTCCCGCCCAGCCCCACCGCACGCAGTTCCACCCGGCCCTGTTCGGTAAACTTGAGCGCATTGCCCAGGAGATTGGAAAACACCTGGCTCAGTCGCAGTCCATCGGCAACCAGGGGCTGGGGGATATCCTGGTCGATCCTGAACAGCAGCTCCAGGCCTTTTTGCTGGGCCACCTGCCCGAATAACGTTTTCATTTGGCCCAACAATTGGTCCAGGTAAAATTCCTGCGGATCCAGCTGCAGTTTTCCGGCTTCGATCTTGGAATAATCCAGAATGTCGTTGATGATGCCCAAAAGCATGTGGGAGGCGTTGCGGATTTTGTCGAGATAATCCCGCTGCCGGTGGTTGAGGTTGGTCTGCAGCAAAAGATCGCTCAAGCCGATCACCGCGTTCATGGGGGTGCGGATTTCGTGGCTCATGTTGGCCAGAAATTCACTCTTGGTCCGGTTGGCCTCCTCGGCCTTGCGCTGCGCTTCCTTGAGGGTGGAGATGTCGCGAATAATGGTGGAAAAATGATCAAGCTCGCCGGCTTCGTTACGGTGGGCAATGATGACCTGGGAGGTTGGCACTTCTTCTCCCCGGGGAATCAGTATCGCCGATTCTCCTTGCCAGAAACCCTGGTCCAGGGCGGTGGGGATACCTTCGTTTCTGATCAGTTCCACGGCCGATTGGGGATGAATACGGGTCATGGTGGTGTCGAGGTCTTCGATCAACGGAGGATTGGAATGCAGCAGCCAGTCCTCGCTGGAGTGCCAGTGTCCCCCGGATTTCTCATCGTTTGGCTGATAAAGGCGGCGACCGGCGGCGTTCAGGTAAAGCATGGATTGGTCGGCCCCGTGCATGCCGACGATGTCCGGCGTGTGGTCGAGAATGGCCACCAGTCGGCGCAGGTTGTCTTCCAGCATCCGCCACTCGGTGATGTCCTGGACCGTGCCGAGCATGCGCAGGGGCTTGCCGTCGGCGCCGAACTCCACCCGGCCCCGCTCGCGTACGGTACGAACGGTGCCGTCGGGGCGCTGCACCCGGTGCTCCACATCATAGGGCTCACCGTTAAACGAGTCCTCCAGGGCCGCCCGCACCCGTTGCCGGTCGTCGGGGTGCACCGCCTCCATGAAGGCCTCATGGTTCGCGCCCCATTGACCTTTTTCCAGACCAAAGATGCGGTAAACCTCGTTGGACCAGCGGATATGGTTGACCCGGAAGTCGGACACCCAGTGCCCCAGGCTGGCGATGCGCTGCGACTCTTCCAGTTCATTTTCCCGCTCGCTTTCGTCCAGAAACGAAACCACGGCCCCTTCGAGTTCGCCGCTAAGGTCATACATGGGCATGGCGTATACCCGGACCGGAAACGAGGTGCCGTCCGTTCGCCAGAAGCGGTCCTCCCATGCATCCAGGGGCTTGCCGGTGTGCATGACTTTATAAATCGGACACTCACTTTCCGGATACGGGGAGCCGTCGGCCCGCGAGTGGTGCGAGGTGACATGGGAGCCCAACCCCAGGGCATCGGTTTCCCGGGCAAAGCCCAGAAGGCGGCAGGCGGCGGGGTTGAGGAAGGTGAAGCGGCCTTGCAGGTCCAGCCCGAAAACGCCCTCGGCCAGGCCGGCCAGCAGTTTTTGTTGGAAGTGATCGCATTTTTGCAGGGCGATTTCGGTCTGCCCGGAAGGGTCGGTGTCGGATTCGTCGATCTCGGTGATCACCGCCAGCAGCGTCTGGCGATGACGGTCGGCGGCCGAGATGAGGCCGGTTCGGATTCTTACCCAGCGCCATGAACCGTCCCCGGCGACCAGAGGCGCCACCAGCGGGTGGTGGGCGTCTTCTCCCGCCGGCGGTTTCGCCAGCCAATTCCTGGCGGCTTGGCGATATTCCGGTTCAATCAGCGAACTAAAGTCCCGGCCGGCCAATTTCCGGGAGGCACAGTCGAGCATCGCGGTCAAATATTTATTGACCCGCAGAATCCGTCCTTGCGTATCCATCTCCGCCAGCCCTGCCGGAGCGTCATCGAAAATGGCCGCAGCACAAAGCTGTTCACCTTTTGGGGCCATTATTTCCAATGCCTCCTGTCTAGTCGCGGGCACACAGGGTGCAAGCGATCACGGGGCACCGCCGAAAACGGCGATCGGGCCGGCTCATGTTATTGTTGCAAACATCGCCGCCGGGGCCAGCTGGTACTGTCTCTGCCATCAATATCCTTAGATCATCAAATTGTAAATGTCAGGGAGCAAATTATCAACAAATGTAACGCAGCAGTACCCCGGAGACAACGAAAAAAAATATTTGGTAAATTTTAGGTTAATATGAGTTAACTTTTGGGTCCCTCAAAATATTTATTCTTTTTTTGCCATTACCCTGCAAGCTGTGTAACATTAAATCAGTGAATGTATTTCTTTCATGGTAATTAAGGCGGAAGCGGAAAAGAGTAAAAATCCGGGCGCCATGTAGTGAAACCTTTAATGTGCAGGAGGTATAGTCATGAAAATTAAATCCCATGGAATCGTGCTGACGGCTGCTGTGGTGCTGGCGCTGGCGGTCCCGGCGACGTTGGTGGCACAAGCAGCTAACAAGGAGCAGGGCAGGGCTCTTTTTCAGAACCCGCAGGCCTTCGGCGGCGAGGTATCCTGCAGTTCCTGCCATCCCGGCGGCAGCGGACTGGAACAAGCCGGCGACAAGACTACCTTCAACATCATGGGGGAGGTCCAGAACACTCTTGCCGAGGCGGTTAATTTCTGCATTGTCAACGCCAACCAGGGTCAGGCCATTGCCGAGGACTCCGATGAAATGAAAAACATCGTGGCCTACATCAAGTCCCTGAAGGCACCGGCCGCTCCCGGCTACGGCGCTCCGCCGCCCGCCCCGGGGCCGGGTTATGGGCGGTAAATCGCAAGCGATCACGGGGCACCACAGAAAGTGGCGAGCGAGCCGGCTCACCTGCTGATTGGCCGGTAAACCAATTCAATCAGTAGGTGCAGCAGGCAGTAGGTGATCACAGGGTCCATGGCGCTGTCCCGGTGTCGTAGTGGTGCCCCGTCTGTCCCGGGCCCAACCGGATCCGGTTGGGCCCGGCCTACAGCCCGTCGGGCTGATCGCCAGTTTGTTGTGCCGATGATTCCGCCTGTGAGTTATCGCTAAAATCTATTTGACCGTGCCGAAGGTTTTGCTTAATTTTGGTCGCTGGACTTCCAATGTAACGAAGAGGAGCGACCATGCTTGATGACTGGCAGCGGCTGGAATATGGCGGCCGAGCGGTTTATGTAAATCCCGAAAAACCCGACTGGGTGGTGGCCAACGGTCGGGCCGACAGGCTGTTGCAGGCCATCCAGGCCGCCGGTTCCATCGATGAAGCGGTGTGCGCCGCCAGTCGAAATGCTGGAGAGGACGGAGCGGATCTGCCCGCCAACCTGGTGGCGGCCGGTCGTCTTTGTGACCGCATGAGCGGATCAGCGCCTCCCTACCGGGGACGACTTCACGCCCTGCAGGCGGCCAGCGATGCCGGGGCGACCGGTCTGCGTGTTCTCAGGGAGTGCTGGTTTCACCTCACCAACAACTGTAACCTGGCCTGTCGTCACTGCCTTTTTGCCTCCCGGCCGGGGCTGGAAACGGAGAGCCTGCCCGCTGACCTGCTGCAGCAGGGTCTGGAGCAGGCCCGCCGGCTGGGGTGCCGGCTGTTTTACTTCACTGGCGGCGAACCCTTTGTCTACCCACAATTTTTGACGATCCTCCGCGATCTGCTGGCCGAGCCGGAAACCCATGCGGTGGTGCTGACCAACGGCCTGCTGCTGGCCGATCATCTGGCCGAACTAAAAAAAATGCCGCGGCATCGTCTGCATCTGCAGCTCAGCCTGGACGGCCTGGAAGACCGGCACGATCATCTCCGTGGCCGGGGCGGTTTTGCCCGGCTGGCGGCGGCGCTGGCGCTGTTGCG
>PWOG01000331.1 GCA_003557565.1 Desulfobulbaceae bacterium | reverse complement strand
CGGTTTTGCCGATCTCAACCTGGACCTGATCTATGGCCTGCCGGGCCAGAGCCGGCGACAGTGGGACG
This sequence comes from Desulfobulbaceae bacterium, assembly GCA_003557565.1. Classification (GTDB taxonomy): domain Bacteria; phylum Desulfobacterota; class Desulfobulbia; order Desulfobulbales; family Desulfurivibrionaceae; genus Desulfurivibrio. The sequence continues at coordinate 4,779 of PWOG01000331.1, read as the reverse complement.
CCGACATCGCCACCGCCCTGGAACTGGCCCCGGAGCACCTGGCCATTTACCAGCTGACCCCGGAAGAAAATACCCCTTTGGGCCGGGCGGTGGCCGCCGGCACCCTGCAGCTGCCCGGCGAAGACCAGAGCGCCGACCTGGAGCAGGACGCCCGGCAAACTTTGCGGCAGGCGGGTTACGACCACTACGAGGTGGCCAACTACTGCCTCCCCGGCCATGCCTGCCGGCATAATATCAACTACTGGCACAACGGTTCCTATCTGGGTCTGGGAGCGGCGGCGGTGTCCTGCCTCTCCGGGCTGCGGCTGGTCAACGTGGCCTCGCCGGGCCGCTACCAGCGGCTGCTGGCCGCGGGGCTGGCGCCCTATGCCGAAGCCGAGGCCCTGGGCCGGGAGGCCAGGTTCCGGGAAACGCTGATCATGGGGCTGCGCCTGCGCCGGGGGCTGAAAATCGCCGAGTTCAAGCGGCGTTTTGCCTTGACCCCGCAGGAATATTATGGCCCCATCCTGGATGAACTGGTCGACCAGGGCCTGCTGAAGGTGAACCGGGAACGGATCGCCCTGAGCGAACGTGGGTTTGTCCTGGCCAATCAGGTTCTCTGCCGCCTGGTATAGTAACCAGTCACAGGGTTGGTCCGGCAAGGGGTTTGAGATGGCGGATATCCTTTTGAAAAACGGTTGAGGGGAAGGAAAATGGCCAAAAACAAAACCGTATATGTCTGCAGTGCCTGCGGGGCTGAAACCGGCAAGTGGGCCGGCCAGTGCGCCGACTGCGGCCAGTGGAACACCCTGGAAGAACGCTCCACGGTACCGGCCGCCGCCGGCGGGCGGCCCGGTTACAGTGGGGTGGTGACCCCGGTCCAGGCCATCGGGGCCGTGGATCTGGCGGAAACGGCCCGGATCAGTACCGGCCTGGCCGAATTTGACCGGGTGCTGGGCGGCGGCATGGTGCCGGGATCGGTGGTTTTAGTGGGTGGTGATCCCGGGGTGGGCAAAAGCACCGGCCTGTTGCAGGTAAGCTGCGCCCTGGGCAGCGAGCGCCGAGTGATGTACGTCTCCGGCGAGGAATCCCCCCGCCAGATCGCCATGCGCTCCCGCCGCCTGGGACTGCCCCAGGACGGGGTGATGCTCCAGGCGGAAACGGTGGTGGAGAACATCCTGGCCACCGCCGCCGAGATCAAACCGGAGGTGCTGGTGATCGACTCGATCCAGACCATGCAGGTTGGCGCCCATTCTTCGGCCCCGGGCAGCGTTTCCCAGGTGCGCGAGGCCGCCGCCCTGCTTACCCGGTTCGCCAAGCTCAGCGGCACCACCGTGTTCCTGGTGGGTCACGTCACCAAGTCCGGCGACCTGGCCGGCCCCCGGGTCCTGGAGCACATCATCGACGTGGTCTGTTATTTCGAGGGCAACCTGGACAGCCGGTACCGGATGCTGCGGGCGGTCAAGAATCGCTACGGGGCGGTCAACGAACTGGGGGTTTTTGCCATGACCGACAAGGGCCTCAGGGAGATCAGCAACCCCTCGGCCATTTTTCTCTCCCGCCAGGAGGAGATCACCCCGGGCAGCCTGGTCACCGCCCTGTGGGAAGGCAGCCGGCCCCTGCTGGTGGAAATGCAGGCCCTGGTGGACCAGTCGCGGGCGGAGATCCCCCGGCGGCTGGCGGTGGGCCTGGAGCACAACCGCCTGGCCATGCTCCTGGCCGTGCTCCATCGCCACGGCCGGCTGGCCACCCACGACCAGGATGTCTTCATCAACGTGGTGGGCGGGGTCAAGATCAGCGAAACCAGCGCCGATCTGCCCCTGCTGCTGGCGGTGGCTTCCAGCCTGCGCAACCGGTCTCTGCCGGCGGACCTGGTGATCTTTGGCGAGGTGGGCCTGGCCGGCGAGATCCGGCCGGTGCTCAACGGCCAGGAACGCCTGCGGGAGGCGGGTAAACACGGCTTCAAGCGGGCGCTGATCCCCGGGGCCAACAAACCCCCGGAGAAAATACCCGGCATGGAGATCACCGCCGTCGACAAACTTGACCGGGCCCTGGCCGTCCTGCAAGAATAATTGAAGGCCGTGGCGGTTCCCCCCCATTACACCGCCGGGTTGGTATCCGTTCAGCAGCACCGTAGATGAGGTCTTGCCGACAGGCGCCAGGTAAACAGAGTACTAAAAGCCTGGCTGATCGCCCGAAGGGTGTGGCACGGCCGCTTGGCTTACGCCGGGATGTACGTAATCACGGGGGCAATGATAAGCGGTCACAGGGTGCAGCAGGTTGTGGCGAGCCTCGACGGCGAAGCGTACATCAGTACGTGAGCCGGCCCGCTCGCCGCAAGATGCGGCGCCATGTGACCGCTTACGCCGGGATTGACATCAGGGCGGCGTAATGGTACATAGCAACATTCTGCTTGGAGGAGTGGCCGAGTGGTTTAAGGCGGCGGTCTTGAAAACCGTTGTACGAAAGTACCGTGGGTTCGAATCCTACCTCCTCCGCCAGTTGAACTCCCGGCCGCCGCGAGCCGGTTGATGTTTTTTACCGTTGCTTTTGATTGCCGCGGAGAGATGACCGAGTTGGCCGATGGTGCTCGACTGCTAATCGAGTGTAGGGTTTAAAGCCCTACCGAGGGTTCGAATCCCTCTCTCTCCGCCACTCATATTCCGGCAAAATCCGGATCCTCCCCTTGAAAGCCCTGGTCCATCAGGGCTTTTTTTTCGTTTCCTTCCTCTATTCACTGATTATTATGAGATCAACCGCTCCGGGCAAAGCGCAAAGTTTTTTTAGTGCCATTTCTGGGTGTTTTGGCTGGCGTATTTTTACGCTTTAAAAGAATCGAACACGGGCACTCCCGTTGCGGGGCCGTGCCAGAACACGGTGTCAGCATCGCGCGGGCAGTATTATCCCTGGACATATGAATACGGGTCTGTGTTATTATCTTCTTATGCTGAGGAGCTCATTTAACGATGGGACTTAAGTCAAACGCTAAGGAGGAATGTCATGGAACCAGTCCGGATTTTAGGTGTTGTCCTGGTGGTCGCTGGCCTTTTCGCTTTATACTTTGGGTGGCAGGCCTCCGAGGGATTGCTGGAGCAGGCCCACGAAACGGTGACCGGTCGCTATACCGACGAAACCATGTGGTATTTCATAGGAGGCGGGGTGGCGGTGGTCGCTGGGGTGTTGCTGGCGTTGTTTGGGGCTAAGCGTTAGCGACTCAATGCCCGGAGCCAACTGCAGATTTCTGGTGGCTTTGTGCAACCCTCCCGGTGATGCTTGAGAGAAGACATGGAAAACATCAACGGCGTGCAAGTAATCGAAAACACCTGGATCACCATGTCCGACGGCTGCCGACTGGCGGCCAGGATCTGGCTGCCGGCCACCGCCCGGCAAGAACCGGTGCCGGCGGTGCTGGAGTATATCCCCTACCGCAAGCGCGACCACAAGGCCCTGCGGGATGCCGAAATCCACGGGTTTTTCGCCGCCAGCGGCTACGCCGGGGTAAGGGTGGATCTGCGCGGCAGCGGCGATTCGGAAGGGATTCTGCGCGATGAATATCTGCAGCAGGAACTGGATGACGGATTGGAGGTGCTGCGGTGGATCGCCGCCCAGCCTTGGTGTTCCGGCAAGGTAGGCATTTTCGGTCTCTCCTGGGGCGGCTTCAACGGCCTGCAACTGGCGGCCCTGCGGCCGCCGGAGCTGGGGGCGGTGATCTCGGTCTGTGCTTCCGACGACCGTTATGCCGATGATGTCCATTACATGGGTGGTTGCCTGCTCACCGACAACCTCTCCTGGGCCTCAACCATGTTCGGCTTCAACGCCTGCCCGCCGGACCCGCAGATCGTCGGCGAGCGCTGGCGCGAGATGTGGCTGGAGCGCCTGGCGGGCAGCGGCCTGTGGATTCATAACTGGTTGCAGCACCAGCACCGGGACGATTTTTGGCGCCACGCTTCGGTTTGCGAGAATTACGAGGCCATCGCGGTACCGGTAATGGCGGTCAGCGGCTGGGCCGACGGTTATTCCAACGCCGTTTTTCGGCTGTTGCGCCACCTCCGGGTGCCGCGCCGGGGGCTGGTGGGGCCGTGGGGTCACAAATATCCCCACATGGGCGGCCCCGGCCCCACCATCGACTTTTTGGGCGAATGTGTGCGCTGGTGGGACCATTGGCTCAAGGGTATCGACCGGGGAGTAGAGGAAGACCCCATGCTGCGGGCCTGGATGCACGACCGCCGTAATCCGTTGTTGCCGGAAACCACCGGCGGCTGGGTGGCCGAACCCCGCTGGCCCAGCCCGGCCATCGTACCGCGGGAATTTTATCTCGCCAACGGCCGGCTGCTGCCCGAACCGCCCGCCGTTTACGACGACGAGCTGACAATCCAGAGCCCGCTGAGCGTAGGTCTTTTTGCCGGTAAATGGTGCTCCTATGCCGAGGTCACCGACCTGCCCTCGGATCAGCGCCTGGAGGATGGTGGCGCCCTGGTTTTCGACACCCCGCCGCTGGACGAGGAACTGCAAATGCTCGGCGCCCCGGAAGTGGAGCTGGAACTGAGCGCCGACAAGCCGGTGGCCATGGTGGCGGTACGGCTGTCGGAGCTGACCCCCGACGATCGCGCTACCCGGGTGACCTTCGGCATTCTCAACCTCACCCACCGCACCAGCCACGAAAACCCCGATGAACTGGTTTGCGGTCGCCGCTACCGGGTAACGGTGCGCTTAAACGAGAGCGCCCAGCTATGCCGGGTCGGCCATCGGCTCCGGCTGGCCATTTCCAGCTCTTACTGGCCGCTGGCCTGGCCGGCCCCG
>PWOG01000052.1 GCA_003557565.1 Desulfobulbaceae bacterium | reverse complement strand
CTTTTTTGTGGCAGGGCGGGTAGAAAGCTTTTGTTTAAACCTTATACTCACTGGAGGGTGAAATGAAGAGACTGGACGCGATTAAGTGGATCGGTGCCACGGTAATTGTTGGCGTGGCGCTGAATTTGACCGGCTGCAGTGGCGGCAGCAGTAGCAGTAACGGGGGCGGCGACCCCGTAAATGGAACCATCCCCATGAGTGAAGAAGAGCAGGCCCTGATCTCGGTTTTTAGTGGTGGTGCCGGGGGGATTGTGGACATGGCGCAAGGATCCTTGGGAAGTCTTGACGACATGACATATTTGGAAGGCATGGAATCAGACGACACTACCACCACCAATATTTTGTCCCTGGCCGCTCCAAGACTGGAGGGAGGCGAGTACCTTGACTGTTCCAATCTGGAGGATGTTGAGGGTGAGGGCGCCATCTACATGGAAGAAGGAAAATGGGCCACTGTTGATTTCCCCGATACCTTCACCAATAACACAGGGGTAAGCGTTGACGACAGCATCCTTATGCGCGCCGATTGCGTTTTGTACGACGAAAACAGCAATCCGGCCTTTCATTATGAAGGCAGCATGGATATGGTGGTGCGCGATGACATCGATGGCTTGCTGCTGGGAGCCAGAGTGGGGGGCTTTAATGGTTACGAAATTGATGATGCCCCCGATTTGAGCGGATATTTCAAAACTACCTTTCCATCTCAGGGCGGCGGCCTTGAGTACCGAGCGGAAATTTATTCGTGCAGCGGCTGTGTGGATGGTGATCTTGCCAACTTCACTGGAGACCTGTATCGGGATAATACCACCCGGATGTTTTCCAGCATGATTATGGAAATGACGGAGGGAGACTACCCGATGCACCTGGAAATCCATATTGGTGAAAACCCGCAGAACCCTTACATCGTGCAGACAACCGATCTTCTCACCTACACGGAGGTTGAAATGAACGGCCGGCTGGCCTTCCTGGATCACGAGACCGGCTGCGGTTTTGACGTGACCCACAACACTGTGGAATCGCTGGTGGTCGCCGGGTATGACGACCATGATCTGGATGATCAGGAGATCGTGAGCGGGAAGGTGGACGTGACGATCAACGACACCGGCAGGATTTTTACTGTTGAGTTCGTCGGGGGAGAGGCGACGATTTACGACTCAGCCGGTAATCCCGTGACCCCCACCGGCGAGATTGGCTGCGGGGTATGAACAAAAGATAATCTGATCCGGATAACATAATCACCGCATCACCTTGCTTGTCGCCGTCGATGATGAGACAAACAGGGAGGAGCAAAACCCGCGCAACAACTGGCCGGGCCCTTACTTACTGGGGTCCGGCCTTTTTATTATGTTTTGTGGCAATTTGTGGCCGCCTTGAAAAAAACGACGGGGCATCAGGGTACCTGGCAATGTGTTGGTTTTGGTTATAGCCGGCGGTGCTTTCAGGCCGACAATGAGTTGACACCTTCCCTTTATCCGGAATATCCTGATATTTGATTCGGTGCGCCTGGGCCGCCGGTCAGTGGATGTGGACTTTGATGTTATATTTTTCAAGATCAAGAGGGTGTAATGGCTGACGAAATCGAGCTGTCGAGACAGGATCTGGCGGAACGTGAATGGCATGCGGTGGAGTCTGCGGAAGCGCTCAAGGCCCTGGCGGTGGATGCCGAACATGGGTTGAGCGAGGAGGCGGTGGAATCCCGCCGCCAGTCCTTTGGTGATAACAGTTTGACGCCAGGCGCCGAACGCTCCACCCTGCAACGCTTTATCAGCCAGTTCAACAATCTCTTTATCTATCTCCTGCTGGTGGCGGGGGTGGTGACCGCCGTACTGGGGGAATGGCTTGACAGCGGCGTGATCTTCGGCGTGGTGCTGATCATCGCCATCATCGGCTTTATCCAGGAGGGGCGGGCGGAACGGGCGCTGGAGAGCGTGCGCCGTATCCTCTCCCAAGAGGCCTGGGTGTGGCGCAAAGGGAAACGCCAGAAGATCAACGCCCAGGAACTGGTGCCCGGCGACATCGTGTTCCTGGAAGCCGGCGACCGGGTGCCGGCGGACCTGCGGCTGCTCAAGACCCGCAACCTCCAGACCCAGGAGGCCGCCCTCACCGGTGAGTCGACGGCGGTGGCCAAAAGCGTGGAGCCCGTGGGGCAGGATGCCGAGATCGGCGACCGGTTGTGCCTGACTTTTTCCGGCACGCTGGTTGCGGCCGGACATGGGACCGGGGTGGTGGTCAAGATCGGTGACGATACCGAAATTGGCCGGATCAGCGGCATGCTGGCCGAAGTAAAGACCCTGAAGACACCGCTGATGCAGCGCCTCGATTACTTCACCAAGATCCTGAGCGTGATCATCATATCGCTGGCCGCAGTGACCTTCGCCATCGGCACCCTGGCTTGGGCCCGGGATTGGGGCGAGATGTTCTTTGCCGCCGTCTCCCTGGCGGTGGCCGCCATTCCCGAAGGTCTGCCGGCGGTGATGACCGTCACCCTGGCCATCGGGGTCGAGCGGATGGCCCGGCGCAACGCCATCATCCGCCGGTTGCCGGCGGTGGAAACCCTGGGCTCGGTGACCACCATTTGCGCCGACAAGACCGGCACCCTGACCCGCAACGAGATGACCGCCAAGACCGTCCGCACCGCCACCGACGATATCGAGGCCGAAGGGGTGGGTTACGAGCCCAGGGGCGGTTTCACGCGGGATGGTAAGGAGTTCGTCCCCGGCGAGCATGAAGGTGTTTGGGAGATGCTCCGGGTGGGGCTGCTTTGTAACGATGCCACCCTCACCCAAAAAGATGGTGAGTGGGCCCCGGAAGGCGATCCCATGGAGGCGGCCCTCATCGCCCTGGCGCGCAAGGCGGGGTTCAACCCGGATTCGGAGGCCGATGATTTTCACCGGCTGGATTCCATTCCCTTTTCCTCCGAGCGGCAGTACATGGCGACCCTGAATCACGACCATGAGGGCAACCATTTCATTCTGGTCAAAGGAGCGCCCGAGCGGATTCTCCAGATGTCCACCCAGGAGATGCGCGGGGGCGAACTCGTGGATCTCGACGCCGAAAGCTGGCAGGCCCGGGCCGATGAAATCGCCGAGCGTGGCCAGCGCCTGCTGGCCGCCGCCCGCAAAGATGTGAACCAGATGTCGGACCTCAAGGACAAGGACGCCGAAGAAGGCCTGGTCTTCCTGGGGCTGTTCGGGCTCATCGATCCGCCCCGGGATGAGGCGATCGAGTCGGTGGCGGTCTGTCAGAAGGCCGGAATCAGGGTCAAGATGATCACCGGTGATCATGCCAAGACCGCCGCTGCGGTGGCGCGGTCTCTGGGGTTGGAAAACGTGGAGTCGGTGCTCACGGGGCGTGAGCTTGAAGAGATCAGTGATGATGACCTGCCCGAGCATGCCGGCAAGGTCGATGTCTTCGCCCGCGCCAGCCCCGAGCACAAGCTGCGGCTGGTGAAGGCGCTCCAGGCCAGGCGGCAGATCGTCGCCATGACCGGCGACGGGGTCAACGACGCCCCCGCCCTCAAACGGGCCGATGTCGGCATCGCCATGGGGCAGAATGGAACCGAGGCCGCCCGCGAGGCCTCGGCCATGGTCCTGGCCGACGACAACTTCGCCTCCATCCAGCGGGCGGTGGAGGAGGGCCGCACCGTTTACGACAACCTGCGCAAGGCGATTCTCTATCTTCTGCCCACCAACGCCGCCCAGGCCCTGATCATCGTCTCGGCCATTATGTTTGGCCTGGTGCTGCCGGTGTCGCCGGTGCAGATCCTCTGGGTCAACATGGTCACCGCGGTCACCCTCGGTATCGCCTTTGCCTGGGAGAAGGCGGAGGGCGACGTCATGGCGCGCAAGCCTCATCCCACCGACGAACCGCTTCTTACCGGTTTTGTTATCTGGCGCACCATTTTTGTGGGCATTCTGCTGTTGTTCGGCGCGGGGATGCTGTTTTTGCGGGAGCATGCCGGCGGTCAGAACTCGCTGGAGTATGCCCGCACCCTGGCGGTCAACGCCCTGGTAATGGGGCAGATCTTCTATCTGCTCAACTCCCGCTCCTTCCAGGGGGCCGCCTATACCTGGAGCGGGCTTACCGGCAACCCGGCGGCGTATATAGCGATCGCGGTCTGTTTTTCCCTGCAGCTGATGTTTACCTACGCCCCTTTCATGAACATCCTCTTTGAAACGGCGCCCCTGGATCTTTGGGGCTGGACAATGTGCATAAGCGCCGGCTTTGGGGTTTTCGTACTGGTAGAAATCGAGAAGGTTTTTATGCGCCGTGGCCTGCATCCCTTTGCCAAGACGGTTGCCGGCTCGTCAAGCTGATTTTATTACCTTCGGGGGCCCATGATCCGTCGTCGCCGTGGTATCGGCCCCATTAACGGGAACTAATTATGGCCCACAACATTCTCACCGTAACCTTGAATCCGGCGCTGGATATCTCCACCGCCACGTCCCGCCTGGAGGCCGGACCAAAACTGCGTTGTGCCGCGCCGCAATTTGATTCCGGGGGCGGCGGGGTCAACGTGTCGCGGGTGATCGCGGAGCTGGACGGCGCCAGCAGGGCCTGGGTGGCGGTGGGCGGCAGCATGGGCCGGGTCTACCAGGATCTGCTCCGGGTCGAGGGCATAGACTTTCTCTTCATGGAGTCCCCGGGGATGACCCGTCTTTCGTTCAACGTCACCGAGGAGGCCAGCGGCGACCAGTATCGCTTCGTGCTGCCCGGTCCGGAATACAGCGATGAGGATGCCGACCGAGTTCTGGACAGCATTGGCGGAGCCCTGGAAGAGGGCGGCCTGGTGGTGGTCTCCGGAAGCATGCCTCCCGGCTTGCAGCCTACCTTCATGGGCCGGCTGGCCGGACTGGTGCAGGGCGCCGGGGCCCGGCTG
>PWOG01000335.1 GCA_003557565.1 Desulfobulbaceae bacterium | reverse complement strand
TCTTCCGATCTCCATGGCTCAGGCGCTTCTCTTTTCTTCGTTATCGTAGAGCACCACCGGATAATCGTGATTGGTGATAACCTGCTCGCTGATCACGCATTCCCGGACATTCTCCTGGGAGGGCAGGTCGTACATGATATCCAGCATGGCCTCTTCCATCACCGACCTCAAGCCGCGGGCGCCGGCCTTGCGCTTGATGGCCTCCCGGGCGATGGCCGAAAGCGCACCCTCGGTGAAACGCAACTGGATTTCATCGAAACTGAAGAGTTTTTCATACTGCCTGGTCAGGGCATTCTTGGGCTCCCGCAGGATCCTGACCAGATCTTCCTCTTCTAGTTCATCCATGGTCGCGGTTACCGGTAGCCGGCCCACCAGTTCGGGGATCAGACCATAGCGCAGGAGATCCTCGGAGGCCACCTGGGCCAGGATCTCGCCGGTCTTCTTTTTGGTTTTGCCTTCTACCTTGGCGCCAAACCCCAGGGACTTGGTCCCGGACCGCTGGCTGATCACCTGGTCTAGCCCGACAAAGGCGCCGCCGAAGATGAACAGGATATTGGAAGTATCCAGCTTGATATATTCCTGCTGGGGGTGTTTGCGACCCCCCTTGGGAGGAATGCTGGCCACGGTGCCCTCGATGATCTTGAGCAGGGCCTGCTGTACCCCTTCGCCGGAAACATCGCGGGTCAGGGAGGCGCTGTCGGACTTGCGGGCGATCTTGTCGATCTCGTCGACGTAGACAATTCCCCGGCCGGCCCGGGCCACGTCGTTATCGGCGGCCTGGAGCAGGCTGACCAGGATGTTTTCCACATCCTCGCCGACATAACCGGCCTCGGTCAGGGTGGTGGCGTCGGCGATACTGAAGGGTACGTTCAAAATCCGGGCCAGGGTCTGGGCCAGCAGGGTCTTGCCGCAACCGGTGGGACCGATCAGCAGGATGTTGCTTTTCTGCAGTTCCACATCCTGATAATCCTCGCTCCGATCACCCTCCACCCGCTTGTAATGGTTGTGCACCGCCACCGCCAGCGTCCGCTTGGCCCGGTCCTGGCCAACCACGTATTCGTCGAGCAGTTCTTTGATCTCGGCGGGCTTGAGCACCCGGGTATCGCCGCCTTCTACCTCGCTCTGGCGCAACTCCTCGTTGACAATCTCGTTACAGAGATCAATGCACTCGTTGCAGATATAGACGGTGGGACCGGCGATCAGCTTCTTGACCTCGTTCTGCGGCTTGCCGCAAAATGAGCAGGAAACTTCGGTTTCATTGTCCTTTTCGTTCGACATCTTCAGCTTTCCTCGCTGGTTTTGGTCCTTTCATACAAGACCTTGTCGACAATGCCGTAGGCCTTGGACTCTTCAGCGCTCATGAAGTAATCACGCTCGGTGTCCTTTTGGATTTTTTTCAGGGTCTGGCCGGTGTGCGAGGCCAGAATGCGGTTTAAATCCTGACGCATCCGCAGGATTTCCTTGGCATGGATGTCAATGTCCGAAGCCTGACCCTGGTAGCCGCCCATGGGCTGATGGATCAGGATCCGGGAGTTGGGCAGGGCGTAGCGCTTGCCTTCGCTGCCGGCGGCCAGCAGAACCGCCCCCATGCTGGCGGCCTGCCCCAGGCACAGGGTGGAAATGTCACTTTTAACGTAACGCATGGTGTCGTAAATGGCCAGCCCCGCCGTTACCGACCCGCCGGGGGAGTTGATGTAAAAGGTGATATCCTTGTCCGGATCATCGGCCTCCAAAAAAAGCATCTGGGCGATAATGACATTGGCCACTTCATCGGAGACACCGGTGCCCAGGAAAATGATCCGTTCTTTGAGCAGCCGGGAATAAATATCGTAGGAGCGTTCCCCCCGCGGGGTCTGCTCGATAACAAAAGGAATCAGGCTCATCATGCCTCCTTTTCGGGATTTTCTGGGTTGTCGCCGGCTTTTGGCCCGGCTTCGGCAGCTTGGGCGGCCTCGGCGGCCACCGTCTTGATTTGGGCATGCTCCACCAGGAAATCAAGAATCTTTTCGGTGAGCAGTTCGTGCATAAAGGGCATCAGTTCATTGCGGCTGTGGAAATACTTTTTTACTTACTCCACCGGCATGTTGTAACGGTCGGCAATGCGCTGGAACCCCTTGCTGATATCTTCGTCGGCTACCTTGATCTCTTCCTGTTCGGCGATTTTTTTCAAAATGAAGTCGCCCCGGACCCGCTTTTCGGCTCCCTCCTTGTACTGTTCCACCAGCGACTCGCGGTTGATTCCCGCCGCCTCCAGGCTCAAGCCCTGGTTTTCCAGGTTGGTTTCGAGTTCCTTGATCATGGAGTCGATCTCATGGGCCACTAAGCGGGGAGGCACCTCAAAATCATGATTTTCCAGAATCACTTTCATGACCCGGTCAACCAGGTCGCCCCGCCGGGCTTCTTCCATTTCCTGCCGACGCTTTTCCCGGATATGCAGGCGCAGCTCATCCAGGGTGGCCAGGTCGGCATCCACGTCCTTGGCGAACTCGTCGTCGAGTTCAGGCAGCACCCGCTCCTTGACCTCCTTGACCTGGACGGCAAACTCGATGCTCTTGCCGGCCAACAGCATATTACCAAAGTTGGCGGGAAAATCGACCTTGAACGTGGACTCTTCCCCGGCCTTGAGCCCCAGCAGGTTGTCCTCGAACTCAGGGCCGATATGACCGCTGCCGACATCCACGGAAAAATCGCGGCCGCCGACATGCTTCATCTCTTCACCCTGGTCATAGGCGGTAAAATCGATCACCGCCAGATCACCGGCGGCGATCGCCCGGTCCGTTACATTCCGCAACGGGGCCATCTCCTGGCGCAGCTTTTCCAGCTCGGCGTCCACGTCCTCGTCGCTGACCACCAACTCGGGCTGCTCGACTTCCACTCCCTTGTATTCCCCCAGGGTGAAATCGGGGCGCACATCGATTTCCGCCTGGTAGAAGAAACTGCCGTCGTTTTCAAAGCGATGATCACGGATCTCGGGGTGAACCACGGCATCCAGGCCAGCCTTTTCCAGGGCATCAAAATAACTCTCCTGCACCAGCCGATCGGCGGTCTCGTGCTCTACTTTGGGCCCATAATTTTTTTCCAGCACCTTGCGGGGCACCTTACCTTTGCGAAACCCCCTGAGGTTGACCTCACCCTTGAGTTTGTCATAGGCGGCATCAAGCTCCCCGGCCACCGTTTCCGGGGGCAGTACTACTTCCATGCGACGGGTGAGCGAACTTACTTCTTCAACGCGAACCTGCATTTTGCCTTCCTTAAGTTTAAATTAAGTTTAAATATGGTTAATGGATATGGGATTATGATCCTTATTTACAACAGGTGTTTTAACACGACCCGGCGCCGCAACCCAAACGGCCGGCGCCGGTTATTGCCGGGCCGGTTACGCACAGCGTCACAGGAAGTTCGGGCCGGGCGCCGCCACGGCGATGCCCCGTGACAGCTGTAAGCGATCACAGGGCACCGCATCTTGCGGCGATCAGGCCGGCTCACGTACTTATGTACGCTTCGCCGCCCCGATCACCACAACCTGCGGCACCCTGTGGGCGCTTACCATTTCACCCCCGTGATCACTTACTGACAGCTTCCCCGCTAATCTGGTGCGAGAGGGGGGAGTCGAACCCCCACGGTTACCCGCTGGATCCTAAGTCCAGTGCGTCTACCAGTTCCGCCACCCTCGCTGACCAAACAATATATGCATGCAAACCGTTTTTCGCCACCCCCCGCCCGAAGACGGATCCGGAGCGGATAAAAACCACGCAAGAGTACTCAACTTTGAAGGTAGCGTCAAGCGAGATAGACCACGGCCAGCACCCCCCGAACCCCCTCGGCAAATTGTTCGCGGGACGGGCGCCACCTCAATCCCTCTTTGAATTTCATTGACTTTTCGCCTTAATATTGCTAGCTAATCAGGAGTCAACCGACCGGGTCACTCCGGTGAATTCCGATCCGGAACTGACGTCATCCTTAAAACTTAGGTGGCCTCGCACTTCAGCTTTATTTTGATCGCTTCTATGCCAACGGTAGAAAACATGTGTTTTCACGGGCACTGATGGCGACCCGGGATTTGGACCACCACTTTCCGCCAGTAATGCCAGAGCAAAAGTGGCCACTTAAAGCAAAAAGCGTATCCGCTGAACTCGCGCCACCGGCAAGCATACAATTTACGACCGTTCAGCCCGGTGCCAAGGTTGCAGCGCTTTTTGCCGACCAAAAAACACAACAGAAGAAAAAAGGGGAATTAACATGAGCGACGCTCCCAAGTTTCAACCCGCCGGCAACGGCACCCTGATCGGCAGCCTGCCGGTAAGCGATTACGACCAGGCCCTGGAACTGATCCTGGCCCACACCCCGGAAATCCCCCTGTGGCCCCAGTTGCCCGGCAACCCCGCCGAAGGAATGCTCCAGCAGTTCACCGTCGGCTTCCCTGGTTTTTGCGAAGAGCAGGACCGGGCCTTTTTCCGTACCAGCGATGCCGATTTCGCCGACCAGCAACTGGCCTTTTTTGAACAATATCTGGCCGCCGCCGAAGATCCCAACCAGTTGGATAACTCCATATTTGCCAGCACCGAAGACCGGGTACCGGGCCTTTACCGGATGCAGCAGCGCCTGCAGCAGAATCCTCCCCAGCAACTGCGGGCGGTAAAAGGACAGATCACCGGTCCCTTTACCCTGCTCACCGGCCTCAAAGACGAGGAAAAACGCGACGCCTGGTTTGACCCCACTCTCAACGAGATTACCGTCAAAGGCCTGGCCCTGCGGGCGGCATGGCAGGTCCGGTTTTTGTCGGCAATTCAGAAACCGGTACTGCTCTTTCTGGATGAACCGGCTCTGGCCGGGCTTGGCTCCTCTGCCTATATCAGCGTTTCCCTGGAGCAGATCG
>PWOG01000181.1 GCA_003557565.1 Desulfobulbaceae bacterium | reverse complement strand
GTAAATTTCCCAGCCCCGCCGGTAGGCGGACTTGGTCACCGCATAAATCACCGCGTTCAGCCCCGGAGCGTCACCACCTCCGGTGGAAATGACTATCTTTTTCATGGTGCAACTACCTCTTCGACTTTCTTGCCACCCTGGGATAAAAACATCAGACTTGCCAATTTATAGTAGGCTTTTCAAGCAAGGTCAAAGCAAATATGCGTTCAGCTGTTGTTTCTGGTAAACATTATTTTTACTGTTGGTGTAACAATATGCCTTCAGCCCCTTGACTTCCCGGCCGGAATAGCTTAAGTTTTCCCTAAAGTTAATAACGGTTGGCGCGAATTAAACCAGCCTTACACCAACCTTAAGTTTTCAAGGAGGCATTTTATGCTGGAAGTTACTGATTTAGCAGGCAAGAAGTTGAAGGCCTATCTGGAGGAGAACAGCATTAATTCTCCCGTCCGTGTGGCCTTGATGCAGGGCGGCTGAGCCGGTCCCTCTCTGGGATTGGCTCTGGATGAGCCAAAAGACAACGATACCACCCACACTCAGGAAGGTGTTCAGTACCTGGTCGATAACGGCCTGGTTCAGCAGTGTGGCGACATTAAAATCGATTTTGTCGATGCCGGGGCGCGCTCCGGTTTTTCCATAACCTCGGCCAACCCTGTGGGTGGTGGCGGTGGTTGTGGTACCTCCTGCAGTACTTCAAGTGGTTCCTGCGGCTGCTGATTAAGGTCGCAGGCGCAATATTGTTGGCAGGCAAAAGCCCCCAGTGTCATTGGCACCGGGGGCTTTTTTGTCGGCACGGCAATAACGGTGTTCCCGGCCAGCAAATCGCTGACGGGATTGGTCGGCGGGGCGCCGACAAAACGGTGCTATGCCTGCCTGCAATGCCAGTCAGGCCGTCGTGGTGGCAACCTTGTTGCCCAGCCGTTTTCCTCTTTGCATCCGGAGGATTTAGTATATGAATTCCGGCGATTCAACCTTAATAACCAACCTTACTTCAAATGAAGGGCGGGCCCTGTTGTGGCTGGCCCGCAACACCATTGCCCGCTGTCTTGGCCAGACCGCTGAAGAGTCGCCCGATCCGGCCACTGCCGAGGCCCTGGCTTCTCCACGGCTGCAGGAGCGTCGCGGAGTCTTTGTCACCCTGAAGAGCGGCGGTCGTTTGCGGGGCTGCATCGGCAGCCTGAGTGCCGCCGGCAGCGTGGTTGACGGGGTCCGAGACAATGCCGTCAAGGCCGCTTCCTGCGACCCCCGTTTCCCTTGCCTGACGGCGGAGGAACTGCCGGGGGTGCGGATTGAGGTCAGCGTGCTGACCCCCCTTGAGCCCCTGACCTACGATGGCGCCGGCGACCTGGTCTCCCGGTTGCAGCCCGGCCGCGATGGGGTGCTCATTGAGCAGGATGGGCTGTCGGCCACCTTTTTGCCCCAGGTCTGGGAGCAGTTGCCGGAGCCGGAACGATACCTGGGGCAGCTTTGTCTCAAGGCTGGCCTGCCGGGATCAGCCTGGCGGGAAGGGCGCCTGCGGGTGGAAACCTACCAGGTGCAGTCCTTTGCCGAGTAATACCAACCGTCATTAAACAGCAATTGCGGGGCAAGTCATGATCTTGCTTTTTCGTGGTCCCTGTGGTACACCCCCGTAGATTACGGCGCGGTTTGTCGTGCCTCGCCCCGTTTGTCCACCGTAGCCCGGATGGCGGAACTGGTAGACGCAAGGGACTTAAAATCCCTCGGCCGCAAGGCTGTGCGAGTTCGATTCTCGCTCCGGGCACCAAATTAAAGTCCAGCGCAGTTTGCTGAAGTTTTGCCACCCCGTGAATTTGTATGATTCACGGGGTTTTTTTGTGTTTGTTTGTCCGGTTTGCAATGGTGGTCTATACGATACAGACCAAAAAGCACGGTGTTCTCTGAAAGGGGTTTTTCCGGGTAATGGATGCCGGGAAAGACCAGCCCCTTGGCGCTGGACGTTAACGATAGCTATCCAGGGCGGCAGCCATTGACCTTTTTACCTCCTCCTGAAGCTTTTCGGGAGCGAGCACCTTGACTTCTTCTCCCCATGATAGAACCCAGCGTTTGATCTCGATCAGGTCCGTGGTGGGCAGTGACAAGGTGAGACTGCCATCCTGGTGTGACTGTATGCCTTGATCAGGGTGCCAGATCCGTTCCACCACGTAGGGGGCGGCCGAGCTGTTGAACCGTAGATCCACCTGGTAAACCTTTTGACCCTGGAAGATGCCGAAGCTGTTACGCCGGCTGTCGGCCAGTTTGAAATCCTCGGGCACCAGGAAGGTCCGGTCTTGCAGTTCCACTTTACTGATCCTTGAAAGGGCGAAGGTCAGGATCCGCCGTCGGCTGTGGCAGTAGGCCAGTAAATACCAGGCCCCTTGGTAATGGGTCAGGTGGTAAGGGTCTGCTTGTCGGCGGCCGGCGTTTGGGTCTCGTGGTTTTCGATAATCGAAGTACAGGGAGCGGCTTAGTTGGAGGGCCCGGCAGACCAGGTTCCAGCTGTCGGGATCGATGATGGCGTGCTGCTCCGGCAGGACCGTGATCCGCTCACCGAGCCAGGCGGCATCCACCGAGACCTTGTCCGGCAGGACGTCAGCCAGTTTTTGGAACACCGCCATTAAGCTATCATGTACCGGGGTGTTGCGGTAGGCTTCCAGTCCCTGTCTGGCCAGCAGCAAGCCCACCATCTCCCCTTCGTTTACGTGCAGGGCCGGCAGACCATAGTTCTCTTGAGTGTAGTGATAGCCCCGACGTTGGGGATCGTAAGCCAGGGGAGCTTCCCATCGCTGCCGGAGGAAATCCAGATCCCGCTGGATGGTCTTGCTTGAGACCTCGTAGGCTTGAGCCAGGCTGGAGCAGTTCGGGAGCCGGCCGCTGTTCATGCCCTGGCGGATCTGCTCGTCGATGAACAACAGGCGGGCCAACTGTGATTTGTTTTCCGGCATCGCTTTTTCTCATTTTTTTGCTGGTAGGACACTATTTGTCTGAGCAGGTAGGTTACACTCCACCCAGATCAGGTACAAACTTAATTTACTGGGAGGTAGTGGGCTATGGATTTTCAGGTGTATAGCCAAGAGCGATGTGATTGTTCCGGGCGGTCCGGGATGATCATCAGGGTGGCCGGTGAACGGCATGGGGGAGAGGCGACAGAGGTTGGCAGGCAGAGGTATCGAGATTTGCCTGAAGCTGCGTTGGAGCGGTATCTGCAGATCCCCACCTACTTGCGTTGGGGGCGGAAGTTGCCTGCTTAGTGGCGAGTTGAGGATAGGTGTAATAGAGCAGTTGGCCAGCAGAGAGAGATGGTTGCCGGTATCCAAGGGGCGAAGGAGAGTTGGTAGGTGGCTGCGTCAGGTGGACCTCTGTCGGGAGTTTAATCGCTCAGCTCGCACTTGAGTAATAAAACAACGCATATTCAAAAAAATATCACTGTTCGGGCTGTAAGACCCCGTTCGCCACTTTATAACCCAAAGCCTGGAGTAATCGATGTCGAGCAAAGTTCTCTGCCCGTTTTTGTGCGAGTTTTTTTAGCCTTGAACTTGTGCCATAAATGTTATTCGGGCGGTTTGGGGCGCTTGTACCAGAACCCGCAGAGCCTGCGCGAGCGCACTGCGATCGGCATGAGCATCATGAAGATCATCCAGCCGAGGATTCGTAAGGTGGAATGCCATTTCAGCTTGCGGGCGGAAGTATAGGCGGGCGGGTCGGTGATAATTTCAAAAGTTTGGCCCCGGGCGCGGCCCCATTTCCTGAGCCGGCGCGAAAGCCATACTTCTTCCATGGCGTAGAGTCTGAGGTCGAAACCGCCGACGGACTCGAAGGCTTCGCGCCGACAGAAGAAAAAACTCCCGGCGGCGGTGCGGGTAAGTCGGGAAATCCGCTCCCAGATGGCGATGGCGAAGCGGCCGAGCGCGCTGGTCTCGCCCTCAAAACGGACCACGGCGCCGCCCCCCGCGCAGTGGCCGGAACGAAGGCACTGGAGGGCGCGGGTCAGCAATGCGGCTGAGATTCTTGTGTCGGCATCGACGAAAACCAGGAATTCGGCCCCGGTGGCGGCGGCGCCGGCATTGCGGGCGCGGGCGATCTGATTGACCGGCTCGTGGATCACACGGTCGGCGCCGGCGGCTTTTGCCACCTCGGCGGTGCCATCGGTTGAATTATTGTCCACCACGACGCATTCGCCGGGGAGGTTCTGGGCAGCCATGGCCCTCTGCACCGCCTCCATGGTGGCGGGCAATTCCTCCGCCTCGTTATAAGCGGGAATAATGACGGTATAGGAGGGCCGCGGTGGGGGCATATGCCTTCTTAGGGGCTTTGGCTGATCAGGAGCCGGCTCTGGAGCGCTGCCAGTTGGCGCTCGACTATCCTGCCGACGAAGCGGTCGGCGGAAACGTCGGCAGCAGCAGGTTTCTTATGCACGATTAAATTCGAATCTACCCTTCTCACTGATACAATGCAACAATTAAGAGGTTGAAGTGAGGTGCGATTTCAAGGCCCTTGTAGCTCTTTCTTTAAAACCCTTTGTCTCTGGATGTTCTCTCCGCTATGTTGGTATAATAGGGGATTGCGTTGCGGTGAGGCGGTGAAAATTCCGCCATTGTCGGTCATGGTTCTGGTCAAGGTGATGATTATGCTGAAAGTTGTGTTGGCAATTCTGGTATTAATGCTGCTGGTGCAGGGCTGCGGCGCCCACTGGCCGATGGCCGGGCAACGAGCCGACGGGCCTGCTCCGCTCATCGACCGGGAACTGTTTTTTGATGATCCCGAGTATGCCGGAGCGCGCATTTCGCCCGACGGTGAGTTTATCTCTTTTCGCCGGCAGCTCGACGGTGTGATGAACGTCTGGGTCAAGCGGCGAGGGGTCGGTATGGATGAAGCGTGGCCGGTTACCG
>PWOG01000258.1 GCA_003557565.1 Desulfobulbaceae bacterium | reverse complement strand
CGGGCCGGCTCACGTACTGATGTACGCTTCGCCGTCGAGGCTCACCACAACCTGCGGCACCCTGCGGGCGCTTACCATTTTGCCTCCGTGATCACTTACGTTGGAATGGCAATTATCGGTCGATCCTGGGAAAGCGGCAGATCGATTACAAAACAGGTCCAATGGCCAACCCGGCTTTCCACCCCGATAATTCCGCCGTGTTCCTTGATGATTCCATGGCTGACCGAAAGCCCCAGCCCGGTACCCTCGCCGGTGCCCTTGGTACTGAAAAAGGGATCGAAAATCCTGGCCAGGTCCCCGGAGTCGATTCCGGGTCCGTTATCCCGGACCCGCACTCGGACCTTACCGTTAGCCGCCAGCAAAAAACTGCTTATTTCAATTTCGCCGCCTTCTTCCTGCATGGCCTGGCGGGCATTGAGCAGAAGATTGAGAAACACCTGCTTGATCTTGTTTTCATCCAATTCAAGCAAAGGCAGCCCCGAAGCCAGGTCCAGGTTGATGGCCACCCCCTGTTTACCGAACTGGGGAGCGACAATCCCGGCCACTTCCTCAATGATCCGGTTGAGATCCACCAGCTGCTTGTGGCTTTCCCCGCCCCGGGAAAAATTCAGAAGATCCCCGACAATCCGCTTACAATCCCGGGCCTGCTTTTCTATAACCTCCAGATCTTTAAGAACCTGGAAATCCATGTCCGGCTGCCTTTTGATCAGGTCCACGTAACATAGGATAACCCCCAGGGGGTTGTTGATCTCATGGGCCAGCCCCGCCACCAGTTGACCGATGGCCACCATCTTTTCGGTCTGCTGGATTTTTTTCTCCAGCTGCTGCTGCTGCAGCTGGGCCTCGGAGTCCCGCAGGGCCCTGGTGCGTTCGGCCACCCGCCTTTCCAGTTCCCGGTTGTATTGCCGCAACTGCTCCCTTGTCCGGCGAAGATCTTCGGCCATGATGTAAGCCGCCGCCGTAAGCTCAGCCAGCTCATCCTTACTGGGAAACTCTTTGAACATGGCAAGGTTCAAAGATGAGGTTTGATCTTCCCCCGCCGGGGGCCGCCTCCGCGGGAAGTCGGAGTCATCGGAAGCCCGACCGTCCACCTTAAAGAACTCCATTGGAACATGATCTTCCTGTTCCCGGAAAATTTCCAGCAGGTTGAGAAGGTTGCTGACCACCATCCGGTGAAAGAAAAAACTCAGGACGATAAAGACCAGGGCCACACCAATAAAGACTATCAGGAAAACTGAAAATGCCTTTTCCCGGGCATTGGCCAGGGCGCTGGTCACCGGCACCCCCACGGCGACCAGGCCGGACAGCTCGCCGGCCTGGCGGCCGAACCCCAGACTGTCCCCATAGGTTGCCACCAGACCTTCCGGGGCATCCGCGGCCCGGCCATGGCAGAGCAGGCATTCCTCGTCAAAGGTTACCGGTTTGAACCTCTTGAAGGTTTCCTTGCCATCAACAGTTACCAGGCCGCGCCACTCAGATTCTCTGGGATGTTCAGCGAAATAATCAATCATCCGCCGTTCCAGTTCATTCGCCTCATAACCTGGATTACGGGCGTTTATCGCCACCCGGCGATAGTCGTAATCCACCATGGCCGGGGCAAAGCGCTCCATCACCGCCCGTCCCACATAGGAGGTGCTCATGGCTTCGGGGATAAAATGTTCACTGCCCAAACGACGATACATGGTCGGCCGCAGTTCTTCCCGCACATAAGCCCGGCTGGCTTCCACCGCCGCCATCACCAACTCCGAATGGGCATAAGCCTGCTCCTCCAACTGCCCTTTTTCATACTGATAAATTACAAGGGCGGTAAAAAGGCAGTTAAGCAAGAGGATAAAACCGGTACCCAGAAGAAATTTAAACTGAATGCTGAAAGAGTTGTGCAGCCGCCGCCCGACCCCCGGAACTAAAGGCGGGATACCGTTTTGATTGGCGCCGTTTTGGGCCCTGTCTTCCATTATCTTCTCCATGGCTGAAGCCGGCCTTTTGCCGTCAGCGGGAGCCGGTAAACATCACGCAGCCATAATCATTATTGATGATTCCGCCGAACAATAAAAGCATATCGCAACATCCGGCATATTACCAACAACAGACTGCAAAGCAACTTCTGTTCATCCAAAGCTGTACCAGCTTACCACCGGCCGCCAACCTCGGTTAGCACCTGCTGCCAGCACTATGCACCTTTTTCCCACCAAAGACCCAGACCCCCCGGAGCTGCCCCGGGGGTCTGCTTACATCGGGGCCCGCCATGTGATTACATCCTTTCGTTTTTGCGCACTATTCACAAAACACGAGCAAACCCGGAAAATGGTATGAAAAACCGGCACGCTTGTTGCTTTTACCAAAAATTACACAGCGGCAACAACAGGCAGCCACACCAAACCAACCATCTCACTACAGGAGGCCCACCATGAGATTCTTAGTACCACATGACGGCTCGGAACACTCTTACAAAGCCCTGGATCAGGCCGTACAACTGGCGGACAAACTCGGAGGGGAAGCCAGCATCCACGTGGTGATCGTCATTCCCGATCTTTGCCTGGTGGATGTGGGCATTGACGAATGCAACACCATTACCAGCACCCTCTACAAGGAAGGCCAGGGAATCAAGGCCAAAATCGCTGAAACCCTCAAGGCCCGGGGAATCACCGCGGATATCCAAATCAAGACCGGCAACGCCGAAGCGGCGAGCATCCTGGAAAGCGCCGAGGAAGTCGACGCCGACTTCGTCGTCATCGGAGCCGCGGGCAAGCATGGCGGTGGCGGCCGGAACAGGCTCGGCAACGTGGCCGACAAGGTGGTGAGCAGATGCGATCGCAACGTCTTGGTCGTCCACTGAAATTTTCTAACAGTCGGATTTAGAGCCGGAGAGCCAGCACAAGGAGGTACGGACATGTCAGAAGAAGCAAAAAAAGGCATCAGCGCAGCCATTAAAGAAGAAGAAGGCGCCCTGCAAAAGGGCAAAAGCAAATGGGAAGATCTTTGGAAGAAGGAGGACTGGTGGGCCAACTGGCTGGGGGGATTCCTGCTCCTGCTGGGCCTGGCTTTCTTTATGTACAGTCCGCCTGAAGACATGAAGGAAATCATCGCCCATAACCAGGCGATCATGGACGCCGAAATGGAACGGGCGCCGTTCGTCACCATTGAATACGCGGAAGCGGAGCGAACGTTGAATGCCCTCCAGGCCAGGCGAACACCTTTAGGGCGGCAACTGGGTACCCTGCTGCAGCGCCCCAAAGGATGGGACACTTCACCGGCTCAATCCTTTGTTCTGACCGAAGAAGCGGCGGCCCAGCGCCGGGCCGAAGCGCGGCCAATGTACGAAGAAGCCCAAGAAACCAGGATCGAGGCCCGGGAGCAGGCGGAAGCGGCTCAGGCGGCGGCGGAAGCGGCCAATTTCGAGGATCCGGCCCTGAACCACGCCGCCGACGAAGCCATCGAGGACTGGAGGAGCGCCCTCAGGGCGGAATCCAGCGCCCGGAGTGAGGCGGAAATCCAGGCTTACAACATCATTCCCTCGGTGATTGTGCTGATGGTCCTGATAGCCCTGCTGTTCTCAGTGGGCATGCGCTTCATGGGGCAGAAGGTGGGCGGCTTTTACCTGGGCTTTCCCTTTATTTTTGTTTTGAGCATTATCGCTTATTTTATCGCCGGCCACAGCTTCGCCACCCAGTACGGTCTCAGCTACGTGCTGTGGGCGATCCTGCTGGGCCTGCTGATCAGCAACACCGTGGGCACCCCCCGATGGGCCAAGCCGGCGGTGCAGGTGGAATACTATATCAAAACCGGTCTGGTCCTGCTGGGCGGCAGTATTCTCTTCGGCCTGATCCTGATGATCGGCGCTCCCGGCATTATCATCGCCTGGGGTGTAACCCCCGCCGTTTTGGTCATCGGCTACTGGTTCGGTGAAAAAATCATCAAACTGCCATCCCGGCCACTCAATGTCACCATCGCCGCCGCCGCCAGTGTCTGCGGGGTTTCGGCGGCCATCGCCGCGGCGGCGGCCAGTAAGGCCAAAAACGAGGAACTGACCATTGCCGTAGGTCTGTCCATCGCCTTCACCGCCATTATGATGTTTGCCATGCCGGCCCTGGTCCTGGCCCTGGGGATGAACCCCATCGTCGGCGGGGCCTGGATCGGTGGCACCGTGGACTCCACTGGAGCGGTGGTCGCCGCCGGCGAACTGCTCGGTCCCGGGGCCATGTATACCGCGGCCACCCTGAAGATGATCCAGAACGTGATGATCGGGGTCATCGCTTTCGCCATCGCCGCTTACTGGGCCACCAAGATCGAAACCAGCAGCAGCAACGTGCAGCTTACCTTCGGTGCGGCAATGAAGGAGATCTGGACCCGTTTCCCCAAGTTCGTCATCGGCTTTATTGGGGCTTCCGTGGTCTTCACCATCATCTACGAGCTCATGAGCCCCGGCGTGGGCGAGGTCATCATCAGCGACGGCGCCTTGAGCGGCTGGGCCAACCCATTGCGGGGCTGGTTATTCTGCATGGCGTTTGTCAGCATCGGGCTGGCGACCAACTTCCGCGAACTGGCCAAGTACTTCGAAGGCGGCAAGATTCTTTATCATTACGCCTTCAGCCAGGGTTTCAATGTTATCCTGACCCTGTTTCTGGCCTGGCTGATGTTCATGGTGGCCTTCCCGGGTATCACCGAGCACCTGATGGATATACGCTAAGCAACCAAAACCGCTAACTGACCCCGCCGGGGGCGGATGAACCGATCCGCCCCCGGCCCTTCCGGGCTGTCAGGGCTCAACCGCAAACCAGAGAAAGAGAAAATGAACCAGGACAAAAAAAGAAAAAAACTGCCGGCGATCCTGCTGCTTGCCCTGCTGGCGGGCTGGGGTTTAAGCGAATTCTACCGCCTGCCCACGGTCAAGACCGTCCGGGAGGCCTTTGCCACCACTGAAATCGAGGTGTCGGCCATCTGGTATGCCGACATCGACGCCTACCGGGACATCAGAGGCAAGAAGACTCAGACGCCATGAGAATCGGAAGGGAAGAAATGCGTGAGATCGGCAACCCGCAGCTTCAGGCTTTCCTCCTCCATCCGGGCCACCACCTTTTGGGCCTCCTGTTTTTCCTCGGATTCGGCCATGGTGGCCAGTACGGCCTTGTTCAATTCACTCTCCGCCAGTTGCAGGGCTTCAACAAAGTCCTGAAATTCCCGCCGACCGCCATAGGCCTTCCGCAACATCTCCACATAATTCAGCGCCGGCCGGGCCAATAAGCGCCGGTAGTGCTCCAGCAACAGGCGCGACTCCTCCACCTGTTTCCGCCGGACCTCGGCCATTGACGGTTTATCCAGCTCCGGATCCGCTGGAGGCACCATCTCGGCTTCAGTTTTACGCCTCCCCAGGCGGACCTCCTCACCCGCCATTTCCAGAGCATGCAGCTTGGAACGAAGAAATCCCCGGGCAAAGGCGGGCAGCCCTTCCCGGTAACGCCGCAGCTCACTGAAATGATAAATAAAGAGAAACGGAACCAGAAAAAGCCAGATATTGAGTTTTGGTTTATAAATCACCCGCCTGGCCAAATGGTTGGCAAACTCTTCCTCGTACCCCTTTATCAGGGCCAGACATCGCTGCACTCGCTCTTGCTCCATACCGGGCTCCCCCTTTTTCATGGCGCCAGTGTAGCTGGTCTGCCGGGTAAAATATTGTACGACCACCGGCAATTTGCGGCAATCAAAGATTTTCCGGGGTAAAAGCCAGTACCTCGTCGATGCTCTCCCGGCCCAGCATGACCATGACCAGGCGGTCCAGGCCCAGGGCAATACCGGCGGCCTCCGGCATCGCCCCCAGTTCGCCGAGAAAGGGTTCGGGCATGGGCGGCGGCCGGCGGCCGGCGGCCCGGATCAGGCGCCGGTCTTGCTGAAAACGGCGGCGCTGTTCATCGGCATCGATGAGTTCGGAAAAACCGTTGGCCAGCTCGATTCCGGCGATATAAAGTTCAAAGCGCTCGGCTACCTGCGGCTGATCTTGCTTGCGCCGAGCCAGAGCGGCCAGCTGGGCCGGATAGTCATAAAGAAAAACGGGCTGGCCAAAGCCCAACTCCGGTTCGATCCTTTCCACCAAGAGCTGGTCGAACATCTCCCGCCGCAGGGCCTCTTCGGCCTCACAACCGGCATACCGGCGGAAGGCCTCGGCCACGGTGAGCCGCTGCCAGGGCGGGCGCAGATCAACGGGTTGGTCGCGGCCGGCGACGGACAGAACCGGCGGCCCGGCGCCGCCGGAGACGGCGGAAGAGACATCCGAGGCCAGCAGCTCGGCGGCCACGGCGGTCAGCAGGTTTTCACAATCTTTCATCAGCTCGCCATAATCGGCCCCGGCCCGGTACCACTCCAGCATGGTGAACTCGGGTACGTGGCGGCTGCCCCGTTCATGGCGGCGAAAGCATTTGCAGGTCTGGTAAAT
Organism: Desulfobulbaceae bacterium; assembly: GCA_003557565.1. Taxonomy (GTDB): domain Bacteria; phylum Desulfobacterota; class Desulfobulbia; order Desulfobulbales; family Desulfurivibrionaceae; genus Desulfurivibrio. Next base: position 11,543 of record PWOG01000258.1, on the reverse strand, counting down.
CCTTGAATACCCCCGGGCCAGCAGACGCTTCATGCAAAGCTCCGGCGAGGTCTGGAGAAACCCGCGGCCGGCGGGCTGGGGCAGCAGGTGGGGCTCCGGAGCCGGGGCCGGGATCAGCAGGGGGGTTTCCACTTCCAGAAAGCCCCCGTCGTCAAAAAACCGGCGCACCGACTGGATAACCCGGGCCCGGCCCCATAGATCGGGCATCTTTGGGCTTGCCCCCTATTCCTTGACCCGGGTGACGTACTGGCCGGTACGGGTGTCGATCTGAATCTTCTCGCCCTCGTTGATAAACGGCGGCACCTGCAACACGTAACCGGTTTCCACGGTCACCGGCTTGGAATCGCTGCCGCTGGTATCCCCCTTGACCCATGGGTCGGCCCTGGTCACCGTCAGATTGACAAAGTTGGGCAGGGTCACGCCGATGGCCCGTTCATTGAAGAGCAGAACCTCCACTTCCATGTTGTCGATGAGGAAATTGGCGTCATCTCCCAGCAGATCTTTGGAAATGGTGATCTGCTCGAAGGTCTTGGTGTCCATGAAGTTGTATTCGTCACCCTGGGCGTAGAGAAACTGCATGGTGCGCTCCTCCAGGGGGGCCGGCTCGAACTTGTCGTTGGAGCGAAAAGTCCGGTCGAAGGCGTTGCCGGTGATCATGTTGCGCAGCCGGCAGCGGTAGAGGGCCTGGCCCTTGCCGGGCTTGGAAAACTCGAAATCGGTGATGATATAGGGCTCACCGTCAATCTTGATCTTAAGCCCTTTGCGCAGATCGGAAGTAGTGTACATGGGCGATCTTCTCCATTTACTTGACTGATTAGCAAAAAGCCGGGGTTCCCAGCCCGGCGGCGGGCACGGTCCAAGCCTTAGGCCTTGATTTCCCGGCAAACTCCTCTGATTAAACGGAACTCCGCTTTTCTGCAAGCAAAAACCACAACCAACAGCGGCTACTCCAGTCTAATCCAGCAACCGTCGCCGCAACTGATCGCCGACCAGGGCCAGGGACTCCATATCCAGCAAGGCGACGGCCCGGCGCTGGAAAAGCAGGGTACAGCGGGCGGGGAACTCCTCGTCCTGATCGTAAAACAGCAGGGTGAGAAAAAGCTCCGGCAGGGCCTGGAACCACCCGGCATAATCGCACCCGAAATCCACGGTTACCTCACACCCGCCCATATCGCCGGCGGCCCGGCGCAACCGGGGCAGCCGGCCGGCAAAAGCCGCGGCCAGCGGTTCCTCCACGGTGGCGGTGAAGGCGGAGGCGTAAGGAGCGGAGCCCTGAAAATCCTTGTATGACAAGAGTTCCCCGCCCTCGACCACCGGCCCAGACCGATGCAGGAGATAGCGGCAGATCACCACGCTGACGGCATGGGACGGCTGCCGCCCCCGGCGGTCAGTGATGGCGTTCGCGGTGACCCGGTGGAGATCCCCCAACAAGGGCACCGTTACCGCCTCGCCGTCGCAGCTGAGACCGGGACGACGGCCCAGAACATCACGATCCAGGGCATTGATGGCCGCCAGGTAAGCGGTTATGGTTTGTGCAAAGACGGAGTTTTTACTGGCCTTTGGCATCACCACACCAAGCACGGCTGCAGTTGTTATGCTCACCGGAGAACCCCGGGGACTTAATCATTTTCCTCCGCCCGCTTCTCGCCCAAGCTTTTGCTCACCATCTCATAAACATCGCGGGAGAGCCCCGGGCTGGCGACGATTTTTTCCAGCTCCCCGCGCATCAGCTGCCGCCGCTGCCGGCCAAAACGCCGCCAGCGGCTGAGACGGGCGGCCAGGCGGGCGGCGACCTGAGGGTTGATGGGATCAAGGGCCAGAACCTGCTCGGCCAGAAAGTGGTAACCGGCCCCCAGATCCTGCCCGCCCACCTGATGAAAGGCCACGGGATTGGCCCCGGCGAAGGCGCCGATCAGGGCCCGGACCCGGTTGGGGTTGGCCAGGCGAAAGGCGGGGTGGCTCATCAGTTCCCGCACTCTGGCCAAGGTCTCGGGAGCCGGTACGGTGGCCTGGACGCTGAGCCATTTGTCCATGACCAGGGGGTCGTCGGCCCAGCGGGCGGCAAATTGCGCCAGCACCTCCTCCGCCTCCCGGGCCGCAGCGGCGGAGGCCCCGGCGGCATGGGCCAGGCCGCGCATGGCGGCCAGGGTGTCGGTCATGTTGTCGGCCCGGTCAAACTGCCGCCGGGCCAGGGCCAGGATCTCGTCATCGGCCGGGGCCATCAGAAAATAAAGGGCCTGGTTCCGCAGGCGCCGGGTGCCGGCCCGGCAGGGGTCATAAATTTGTAAGCGGTCACAGGGCACCGCATCTTGCGGCGATCGGGCCGGCTCACGTACTGATGTACGCTTGCCGCCTGAGCTCACCACAACCTGCGGCACCCTGTGACCGCTTACCATTTTGCCCCCGTGATCACTAAGTTGGGTGTGATCACAGGGCGCCGCCGAAGACGTCGTGCGGTCCGGATCGCCGGCATAATTTTCTTCCTCCGCCTCGGTAAAAAGATTTTGGTGATAAATATCGAGCCATTGCCGGCGCAGAGCGACGGCCAGCTCCCGGCGAACAAACTCCCGGGCGGCATGGACCGCCTCCACATCGATCTCCTCCATCTGTTCCGCCAGGTAATCCTCGGCGGGCAGAGCCGGCAACTGGGCGGCAAGGGATTTATCCGCCAGCTCCGGAAGCTGCTCCAGCAGTTGGCGATAAGTGGCGATAAACTCGAAAGGCAGTGCCAGGGGCCGGCCTGCCCGCCAGTCAGTGGCCAGCTTGAGGATCAGGCCGCCGCTTAAACGCTGGCCGGCCTCCCAGCGGCTGAAGGGGTCGGTATCGTGGGCCAGCAGCAGGCGCAACTGTTCGTCGCTGTAGTCATACTCCAACCGCACCGGCGCGGAAAAACCCCGCAACAGGGAGGGAACCGGACGGGAATCCACCGCCTCAAAGACAAACTCCTGTTTTTCCTGGTTCAACTCCAGCAGGGCGGCGGCGACTTCCCGGCCGTCGGCAGACAGCAGCCCCACGGCCAGGGGGATCGGCAGCGGCTGCTTGGCCGCCCGCCGGTCGGCATCATGCCCTTGTGACCCGTTACTACCCGACCGGCCGGCCGCCGGGCAGTACTGTTGCGCCTGTAACCGGTAACGGCCGGTGGCGGGGTCATAATCATCGCTTACCCGGACCAGCGGGGTTCCGGCCTGCTCATACCAGCGGGCGAAGGGGCCCAGATCCCGGCCGCCGGCTTCGGCCATGGCCGCCAGGAAATCCTCGATGGTGGCCGCCCCGCCGTCATGGCGCGACAGGTAAAGGCGCAGACCGGCACGGAACTTTTCCGCCCCCAGCAGGGTGTGGAGCATCCGCAACAGCTCGGCGCCCTTTTCGTAAACGGTCAGGGTGTAGAAATTATTGATTTCAAGGTATGATTCCGGGCGGACCGGATGGGCCAGGGGGCCGGCATCCTCGGCGAACTGGTGCTCCCGCAGCAGGCGTACATCGTTGATCCTCTTGACCCCCGGGGAATGAAGGGCCTGACTGAAGAGCTGATCCCGGAAGACGGTGAGGCCTTCCTTGAGGCTCAACTGGAACCAGTCCCGGCAGGTTACCCGGTTGCCGGTCCAGTTGTGGAAATATTCGTGGGCGATCACCGCCTCGATGTTTTCAAAGTCGTCGTCGGTGGCGCTTTCGGGCCGGGCCAGGACATAGCGGGCGTTGAAGATGTTGAGCCCCTTGTTCTCCATGGCCCCCATGGTGAAGTCATCCACCGCCACGATCAGGTAGTGGCTCAGGTCATATTCCAGGCCGAAGGTTTCCTCGTCCCAGCGCATGGCCTTTTTCAGGGCCGCCATGGCATGATCGCACTTATCCTGGTTATGAGCCTCCACGTAGATGGCCAGGGCGACGTCCCGGCCCAAAGCGGTGGTAAACCGATCGTGGATCCCCACCAGGTCTCCGGCTACCAGGGCAAAGAGATAAGATGGCTTGGGGAATGGGTCTTTGAAGGTCGCCCAGTGGCGGCCATCGGGCAAATCACCCCGCCCTTCGGGGTTGCCTCCGGCCAGCAGCACCGGGCATTTTTGCCGGTCGGCGCTGATGGTCACGGTGAAGGGGGCCAGCACATCGGGCCGGTCAGGGTACCAGGTGATCCGGCGAAAGCCTTCGGGCTCGCACTGGGTGCAAAACATCGGCCCGGAACGGTACAGACCCTCGAGGGCGGTGTTGGCGGCGGGATAGATCCGGCTCACCGTTTCCAATTCCCCCTGCGCCGGCGGGTCATGGATCAGCAGTTGTCCCCGGCCGTCATCGCGGGGGGCGGCGGCGGCCCGATTGTCCCCCTTCACCGCCGGGGTGTTGCTGTCTCCCCGGACCAGGTAGCGCTCCGGCGGCAGTTCAACCCCGTCCAGGCGCAACTCCAGCAGCTCAAGCTCTTCGCCGTCCAGCGCCAGCACATCAGCGCCGGCTGCGGCGGATTGCGCCGCCGGGTTGCGGCGCAACTGCAGCCGGGATCTGACCAGGGCATGGTCATCATAAAGATCGACCTGCAGTTCAACCCCGTCAACCAGATAAAACGGCGGCCGGTACTCGGCAAGCAGTACCGGCCGGGGAGTGTTGCTGTTGGCAGCCAAAACAAGCTCCTTGTTTGGATACAATTTCTTAAGGACGCGGCGCCAGGGGACCAGCCACCTGATTACCGGTACTCGGGGAACCGCGGACAGGCGGCGGCGATTGGGGTCGGTTTTGGACTAATTCACCGGGATTCGCAGGCGGTAACCCTTGGGCACATTTTCTTCGCCACGCAGTACCGGTGCCCGCAAACCCTGGTTATAGCGGTGCAGGGTGTCGACATCAAGCCCCAGATGGGCGGCCAGATGCGCCAGCGGGACGTAATCGCTGAGGACTATTTCATGACCGCCCCACTCGGGATCAAGCTCCAGGGGCCCAAAATACTTTTCGGCGTTCTTGGCCACTTCCCGGGCGGCCAGGAACTCAGAATAGAAGTTGCGGGAGGCGAAGCCGAAACGGCTGCCGGTATAATACAAAAAGATCATGGGATAATCACCATGCTGGTCGCGGGCCCGGAGCATGCCGCCGGCCCCGTGATTATAGGCGGTGATGGCCAGGGGCCAGGTACCCAGACGCCGGTAATTTTCCTTGAGGAGACGGGCGGCGGCGTGGGTGGCCCGAATGGGATCCCGCCGTTCATCCAGCACGTAATTGATGGTCATGTAATCGCGCCCGGTGGCCGGCATGAACTGCCAGATCCCCGCTGCGCCCAGGTGGGAATTGGCTTCATATTTGAATGAAGACTCCACGTGGGGCAGATAGGCCAGGTCTTCCGGCAACTCATACTGGCGCAGGATTTCCTTGATCTGTCCGAGAAAGGCCCCGGAACGGATCACCCCCCGGCGAAAACGATCTTTAAGACCCCGCTGAAAACGGATATTCTCCGCCGCCTGCCGCAATCGATCCGGCACCGGGCGGGGACCGAACAGGTCCTGTATTTGCTTTTCCCTGTCATTGCGGGGCGCTTTGCCGTCCGCCAAATGATGCAGGGTATCCCGGATTCCCGCCCGGGCGGCGTTGATCCTGAGCCAGTTGCGTTGGCGGGCGGCTTCGCTTCCGGGCTTCTCCACATCCAACACGGTGTAGACGAGATCAAGCTCATGACGGTCATGAAGCACACCCTGGGTGGATGGATAGCGGCTAAAAATATCCTTCCAGAACGCGACATTGGGTTTGATCTCATCATAGACCGGAAAAAGCCCGGCCCGCACCCCGGAAGGGCTGATCAACAGCAGCACCACGGCGCAAACGGCAACCAACACCCCGGCTCTCAAACCGGGCAGGCGCCGATGAAAGCGGCGCTTGGGGCGGCACCCTGCCGCTGATACAAGGCTACCGGAATCATGGACTTTTTTAAAATTCATCCCAGGCTCACATTGACAGATCGCTCCGGCGGCATTAAAGTATTGGCCGGAAAGCTTTTAACATCCTGTTTTTACCGAAAATCCCAAAAACCAAGCAAGCGCATAATATTTAACTGATTTTTTTGTCGCAGTCATCCCCAAATTCATCGTCGGACCGGGGTGCCTCAAAGACAAAAAAGCACTGTCCAAATAAAGGAGTTGTCGACATGCCAATCTACGAGTACGAATGTCAGTCCTGTCAAAAAACAACCGAAACCAGGCAAAGTATCACCGAGGCGCCGCTGACCACCTGTACAAGATGCGGCGGGGAGTTGTGCAAGATCATCTCCCAGAGCACTTTCCAGCTTAAAGGCGGCGGCTGGTACGCCGACGGCTACGCCAGCACCGGCGACAACGGCAAAAGCTGCGCCGCCGCCGGCGAATGCGCCTCTTCTTCGGCTCCCGCCTGCAGTACCGCCTGCGGCTGATAAAAATATTCCGTTAACAACACCGCATCTTCAGGGCAAGCGGACCAGCCGGCACAAAAGTGCGATAAGGCCAGGTCCCTTGCCCGCCTCTCCCGGCTGTTCCTCCTGATTTATTTAATCACCGGATGACGGTTGCCGGTTTTCGCTGCCCCGTCCACTGGTTACTGTTTAAATCAGCGCCTGATAATGGCCATGGCGTCGCCGTAACTGAAGAAGCGATAGCGTTGCTCCACGGCATGGGCGTAAGCCCTGAGGATATTTTCCCGGCCGGCCAGGGCGCTGACCAGAAAAAGCAGTGATGAACGCGGCAGGTGGAAGTTGGTTAGCAGGTTGTCCACCACCTTGAACGAGTAGCCGGGGTAGATATAGAGTCGGCAACTGCCGCCGCCCGGGCTGACCCAACCATCCTGGTCGGCGGCGGCCTCCAGGGTCCGCACCGAGGTGGTGCCCACCGCCCAGATCCTGCCGCCGGCGGCCCTGGTCCGGTTGATCAGCTCGGCGCTTTCCCGGCTTACTCGGTAATCCTCGGCATGGATATCATGCTCGCGGATGTCCTGACTGCGCACCGGCGCGAAAGTGCCATAGCCGACATGGAGAGTAATCCGGGCCAGCCCCACCCCCTTTTCCTTGATTTGGGCAAGCAGTTCATCGGTAAAGTGCAGCCCGGCGGTGGGTGCCGCCACCGCCCCGGGGGCCTGGGCGTACACGGTCTGATACCGCCGGCGGTCTTCTTCGTTTTCCTCATTGCGTTTGATATAGGGCGGCAAGGGCATCCGGCCATAACGGGCCAGGGCGTCGGCAAGCCAAGCGGCCGGGTCGGCGCCGGCGGAAATATCCGAGACGCCTTGATCGCTTACGGGACAAACCCGGTGATTGGTGACCGGGTCCGTCGTCCCGCCCGGGGCATCCAGTTCCAGGCGCACCCGGACCTTGCCCCCCTCCTCCACCGTCAGTACTTCGGCCCGAAAATCGGGGCCAAAATACAGCCAGCCACCCACCCTGGGTCCTTTGGAGCTTTTCAGCAACCCCCGGCAGGGTTCACTGAACACCCTCGCCCCGGCCGAGTCGGCGGCGCGTAAGCGATCACGGGGCACCGCATCTTGCGGCGATCGAGCCGGCTCAAGCACCGAGGCAGGCATCGCCGTCTCGCTTGCCGCCACCTGTGGCACCCCGTGACCGCTTACCCCGTTGACCCCGTGATCAGATACAGCGGTGCCCCTTCCCTCTTCGGCGGGGGCAGTTGAACCGGCGGCCGACGGGCCCGCCGGTTGGGGATATTCCAGCAGCAGCAGCTCGATCCTGCCGCCGCTTTCCTTGCGCCCCGGCAAACGGGCGGGAAAAACCCGGGTGTCGTTGAAAACCAGCAGGTCGCCGGGGGCCAGCAGATCGAGCACGCCAGGGAATCGGCGGTCGGCCAGGGCAAAATCATGGCGGCCATCGCAGACCAGCAGGCGAGAGGCATCACGCCGGGGAGCCGGTTGCTGGGCAATCAGCTCCGGCGGCAGGTGGTAATCGTAATCATCCAGGGCAAAAGCAGCCACAACTGGTTTCCCGATCTAGAATAAATTGGTGCGCTGGGTCAAGTAACAGAGAAAAAAACCCAACCCCATGGCCACCAGGCCGAATTTGCGTAAAACCACCGGCGGCAGTTCCTGCACCTGGGCCATCAAGCGCTTCATGGCTTCGGGAAAGGCCGCGTAAAACAGTCCTTCGATGATCAGGATCAGGCCGATCAGGGTGAGCAGAAATTCCATGGTCAGGCTCCGGGGTAACGCCGGGATAACGATAGAAACATGATAAAGGCGACATCCGCCTGAGCGGCGGCACTATACCCGAAGCCTGGCCGGGCTGCAAACAAAGCCTGGCGCTACACCAAAGAAAGAAACGGCATCGCCGTCTCTGTCCTGCTAAGCAGCCGGGGTCAGGACCCGCTTGGCCAATTCCTGATCCAGGATAAAAAGGCCGCCCTCTTTGGCTGCCAGTCGGATTTTCTGCAACACCTCATTGGCACTGGCTTCCTCTTCCACCTGCTCGGCCACGAACCACTGCAGGAAGTTATTGGAGGCATGATCCTTTTCACCGATCGCCAGATCAACCAGCTGATTGATCAAGCCGGTTACTTTCTGTTCATGGCACACCACGCTTTCAAAAACCTCGACGGGGGAATCCCACTTTTGTGGCGGAGCCTCGATGGCGCCAAGCTGGGCACGCCCGCCCCGCTCATTGAGGTAATCGTAGATTTTCAGCGCATGACTCAATTCTTCTTGGGCCTGGAGGCGCATCCAGTGAGCGCAACCGCTCAGGTTGAGCTCGCTGAAATAGGAAGACATCGAAAGATAGAGGTAGGAAGAGTAAAGTTCGGCATTGACCTGCTGGTTAAGGGCTGTCTCCATTTTCTCACTGATCATGTTGCCACCTTTTGGGAGAGGAATTATATCTTAAACTATTAATTACTGCGGCTGTCTTTTGTCTTTACTTGGTAACCGCTGACCAGGGCCAGCAACCTGTTGATTTAACGGGCCGTAACCGTCCAGCAGTGCCGCAGGTTCGGACGATCAGCCAGGCGCCGCGTACCCAGGGTACTAAAAGCCTGGCTGATCGTCCGAAGATGCGGTGCTGCTGAACGGTTACCTTTACCGAAACATTGCCCCAGGCCGGCAAGCTTTGTCAAACAAAAATCACCTCCTGCCAGGACGCCGCGCTCCAGCGGAGCCGCCACCGGGCCCCACGACCCCACGCCGGTGCCAAAACCAATGACCTAAACGTATTCCTGACCGACCGGGGCTTTCGGGGTGCATTTTCCATGTTTACAGGTATAATAAAGAGGTTATGCAAACCAGGAAGAATACCAGGCAGATACAGGTGGGGCCGGTGGCCGTGGGCGGCGGGGCCCCGGTGGTGGTGCAGTCCATGACCAACACCGACACCCGGGACGTGGCGGCCACCGTGGAGCAGATCCGGCGGCTGGAAGAGGCCGGCTGCGAGATCATCCGGGTGGCGGTGCTGGATCTGGAGGCGGCCCGAGCCATCCGGGCGATCCGGGAGCGGATAAGTATTCCCCTGATCGCCGACATCCATTTCGACCACCGTCTGGCCATCGCCGCCATGGAGCACGGCGCCCAGGGCATCCGGATCAATCCGGGCAATCTCGGCGGGGAGGCCAAACTGGCCCGGGTGGCCGAGGCCGCCAGCGCTCATGGGGTGGCGATCAGGGTGGGGGTCAACGCCGGCTCGCTGGAAAAGGACATTCTGGCCCGATACGGCCACCCCACCCCCGCCGCCCTGGCGGAAAGCGCCCTGCGCAATGTGGCAAAGCTGGAGCGCCTGGGGTTTTATGAAATCAAAATCTCCCTGAAATCCTCCGACGCCCTGACCACCGTCGAGGCCTACCGGCAGCTGAGCGCCGCCTGCGACTACCCCCTGCACCTGGGGGTCACCGAGGCCGGGGGACTGATCGCCGGCACGGTCAAGTCCAGTGTGGCCCTGGGGATTTTGCTTTATGAAGGAATCGGCGACACCTTCCGGATCTCCCTGACCCGCGACCCGGTGGAGGAAATCCGGGTGGGGTATGAGTTGCTGCGCAGCCTGCACCTGCGTAACCGCGGCCCGGAGCTGATCTCCTGCCCCACCTGCGGCCGCTGCCAGGTCAATCTTTTCGGCCTGGCCGAGGAGGTGGAACGCCATATCCAGAAGCTCACCACCCCCCTTAAAATCGCCGTCATGGGGTGCGTGGTCAACGGCCCCGGCGAGGCCCGGGAGGCCGACATCGGCGTGGCCGGCGGCAACGGGGTGGGCATTATCTTCAAAAAGGGTAAAATATTTAAAAAAGTGCCGGAAGACCAGGTACTGGAAATCTTTCTGCACGAAATAGACCAGATGACCCGGGAACACCAACCATAAAAGGATTGCCATCATGCGTTTTTCCCAGCTGCTGCTGCCGACCCTCAAGGAAGACCCGGCCGAGGCCGAGGTTGTCAGCCATAAGCTCCTGCTGCGGGGCGGCTTTATCCGCAAACTGACTTCGGGGGTGTACTCCTACCTGCCCCTGGGGCTGGCCGCCATCCGCAAGGTCGAACAGATCATCCGCGAGGAGATGAACCGGGCCGGGGCCCAGGAGGTGCTGCTGCCCATGGTGCAGCCCGCCGACCTGTGGCGGGAGTCGGGCCGGTGGGAAAAATACGGCCCGGAGCTGCTGCGTTTTAAAGATCGCCACGAACGGGAGTCCTGCCTGGGGCCCACCCACGAGGAGGTGATCACCGACCTGGCGAGGATTAACATCCACTCCTACCGTCAGCTGCCGCTGAATCTCTACCAGATCCAGACCAAGTTCCGCGACGAGATCCGCCCCCGGTTCGGCCTGATGCGGGGCCGGGAGTTCATCATGAAGGACGGCTACAGCTTTGACGCCGACGAGGCCGGGGCCGACGAAACCTACCGCCGGATGCACCAGGCCTACCACCGGATCTTCACCCGCTGCGGCCTGGCCTTCCGGGCGGTGGAGGCCGACACCGGCACCATCGGCGGCAGCTTTTCCCACGAATTCATGGTGCTGGCCGCCACCGGCGAAGACGTGGTGGTGATCTGCCAGCACTGCGATTACGCCGCCAACCTGGAAAAGGCCGCAGCCATGGTCCCCGAGGCGCAAGACGAGGCGCCGCTGCCCCTGAACAAGGTGTCCACCCCGGGTAAAAAAACAGTGAGCTCGGTGTGCGAATTTCTCCAGATCCCCACCGAGACCCTGGTCAAGACCATGATCTACCTGGCCGACGGCAAGCCGGTGGCGGTGCTGGTGCGCGGCGACCACGAGGTCCAGCCGGTGAAGCTGCAGAATCTGCTGGGCGCCCAGGAGGTGGAACTGGCCGAGGACAGCCGGGTGGCCGAACTGACCGGCGCGCCGGCGGGGTACCTGGGGCCGGTGGACCTGAAAATTCCCGTGTTCATGGACACGGCGGTGGAAAACCTGGTCAATTTTGTCACCGGCGCCAACGAGGCCGACCATCACCTGGTCAACGTCAACCATGGCCGCGACTTTACCCCCGATTATCGCGGTGATATCCGGATGGTCACCGAGGACGACCAGTGTCCGCGCTGCCACGGCAAGCTGGCCCTGACCCGCGGGGTCGAGGTGGGCCATATTTTCAAGCTCGGCGACAATTACAGTCGG
>PWOG01000104.1 GCA_003557565.1 Desulfobulbaceae bacterium | reverse complement strand
CCCGGCCGACACCCCGGCGGCGGTGGTGGCCAATGCCAGCCAGCCGGAAGAGCTGATCGTTCGCGGCACCCTGGCTGATATTGCCGGCAAGGCAAGAGAAGCGGGAATCAGCAAGACGGCGATCATCGTGGTGGGCAAGGTGCTGACGGCGGGCGCGCCGCCGGCGCTGTCCAAGCTCTATGATCCGGATTTCTCCCATGGTTACCGGTAGATGAAAATCGGAATTCTGGCCCTAACCGCCGGGGGGCGGAAGCTGGCGGCACAGCTGACGGCCGAGCTGGACGGGGCCGAGGTGGTGCCGGTGGACGACGGCATCAAGGCCGCCCTGGCCGTGGCCTGGCGCCGTTACCACGGCCTGGTCTGCGTGATGGCCGCCGGCATCGTGGTGCGGGCTATTGCCCCGCTTTTGCGCGACAAGCATCAAGACCCCGGCCTGGTGGTGATGGATGAAGGTGGAGAGCACGCCGTCAGCCTGCTTTCCGGTCACCTGGGCGGGGGCAACGAGTTGGCCCGGCGGGTGGCGGCGGTCTGCCGGGGCCGGGCGGTGATTACCACCGCCTCCGATGTGCTGGGCCTGCCGGCCCTGGATCTCTGGGCCGACGGCCAGCAACTGGTTCCCGCCCACCCGGAGGTGATGACCCGCGCCGCCGCCCGGCTGGTCGACCAAGGCGCTCTGCGGGTCTACAGCGAGACGGCGGTGGATGGCCTGCCCGCCGGGTTGGAACTGGTCGCCGAACCTGCGGCAGCGGAGATCATCGTCTCCATTCGCACCGACTGGCCGCCGACCACCCTGCTGCTGCATCCCCGTTGCCTGGTGCTGGGCATCGGCTGCAACCGGGGCACCCCCGCCCAAGAGATGGCGGCGGCCATCGACGAACTGCTGGCCGCCCACCGGCTGGCCCCGGCGGCCATCCGCAACCTGGCCAGCATCGACCTGAAACAGGACGAACCGGGCCTGCTGGAACTGGCCGCCAGCCGCCGCTGGCCCCTGACTTTTTACAGTAAAGATGAACTGAACCAAGTGGCCGGCCTCCAGCCGGCGCCGGCGGTACTCAAGGCCACCGGCGCCGGCGGGGTGGCCGAACCCGCCGCCCTGCTGAGCAGCGGCAACCATCAACTGATGATAAGGAAACAGAAATGGCGCAACGTGACTCTGGCCCTGGCCCGGGCAAACTTTACCTTGTCGGCACCGGTCCCGGCGGCCCGGAACACCTGACCGGGGCGGCCATCGCCGCTCTCAACGACGCTGACTGTATCGTCGGCTACCGCACCTACCTGGAACTGATCCCGGACCTGCTGGCGGGCAAGGAAGTGATTTCCTCGGAGATGATGAAGGAGGTCCAGCGCTGCCGCCGGGCCCTGGAACTGGCCGAAGAGGGACGAACTGTGGCCCTGGTTTCCGGCGGTGATCCCGGCATCTACGCCATGGCCGGGCTGGTCTTTGAGCTGGTCCGCGAGGGACGGGAAAAGCGGCAGGCCGACGGTGAGGCCCAGCCGGCCGGCAACACGGCAGTCGCCTCGCCACCGGCTCCCCTGCCGGTGGCCATCGAGGTGGTCCCCGGTATTGCCGCCCTCAATGCCTGCGCCGCCCGGCTGGGAGCACCCCTGATGCACGACTTTGCCGCCGTCAGCCTGTCGGACCTGCTGACCCCCTGGGAGACCATTGCCAAACGGTTGCAGGCCGTGGCCGCGGCCGATTTTGTCACCGTGATCTACAACCCCCGCTCCAAGCGGCGCACCGAGCAGATCGTCAAGGCCCGGGAGATTTTTCTTGAGCACCGCGACCCGCAGACCCCGGTGGGCATTGTCACCGCCGCCACCCGGCCGGAGGAAAAGATCATCCTCACCACCCTGGCGGAGATGCCATTTGCGGCCATCGGCATGCAGTCCACGGTGATCATCGGCAATTCTCAGAGCTACACCTGGAACGAGCTGCTGATTACCCCCCGAGGATACGGCAACAAATATAATTTGAAACCGGCGGAATGAGCACCTTACTGAGGCAAAGGCAACCATGAAAATCTCCAATCAAGGCAAGAAAAGCGGCAACGGCCGGCGGGCCGCCGCCATCATGCTTCAGGGCACCGGTTCCGATGCCGGCAAGTCGATCATGGCCGCCGCCCTGTGCCGCATTCTGCTCCAAGACGGGGTGCGGGTGGCGCCCTTCAAGGCCCAGAACATGTCGCTCAACTCCTTTGTCACCCGTGACGGCCTGGAGATGGGCCGGGCCCAGGTGGTCCAGGCCCAGGCGGCCAGAATCGACCCCGACGTGCGGATGAACCCGGTGCTGCTCAAGCCCTCCAGCGAGGTGGGCAGCCAGGTGATTGTTAACGGCCGGCCGGTGGGCAACATGAAGGTGGCGGAATATATCGCTTACAAGCCCCAGGCGGCCGCCGCCGCCCACCGGGCCTACGACGAGCTGGCGGCGGAGTACGACGTCATCGTCCTGGAGGGGGCCGGCAGCCCGGGCGAGATCAACCTCAAAAGCCATGATATCGTCAACATGGAGATGGCCCGCTACGCCGCCGCCCCGGTGCTGCTGGTGGGCGACATCGAGCGGGGCGGGGTGTTTGCCTCGCTGGTCGGCCATTTTGAATTGATGGAACCCTGGGAGCGGGAACTGCTGGCCGGTTACGTGATCAACCGTTTTCGCGGCGACGCCGGCCTGCTGGACCCGGCCCTGGAGTTTATGATCAGCCGCACCGGGCGGCCGGTGCTGGGGGTAGTGCCCTATCTCAGTGACCTGGGCCTGCCCCAGGAGGATTCGGTGAGCTTCAAGCAGGGGCTGTACACCCGTAAAAGCACCGGCCCCGCCGACCTGCGCCTGGCGGTGATCGACCTGCCCCATATCTCCAACTTCACCGATCTCGAACCCTTCCTGGCCGAACCGGACGTGGCCATCGCCCTGGTGCGGCGCCCCGAGGAACTGGGAGAAGCGGATGTCATCATCCTGCCGGGCAGCAAAAACGTTATCGCCGACCTGGATTCTTTGCGCCGCACCGGCTTGGACACCGCCATCAAAGAAGTTGCAACGGCGGGCAAATGCGAAATCGTCGGCATCTGCGGCGGCTTCCAGATGCTGGGCCGGACCATCGCCGATCCCCTGGGCCTGGAAACCTACAGTACCAACAATGAGGACCCGGCATCACCGGCGGTGACCGCTGATGGCCGAGTCACCGGACTGGGCCTGCTGCCCCTGGAAACCACCCTGTCCCCGGAGAAAACCCTGGTGCAGCGGCGTTTCACCCACCTGGCCTCGGGCCTGGAGGTCCACGGCTACGAAATCCACCACGGCCGGAGCCAAGTGGAGGCCGCCCCGGCCCTGCAGGACGGCCCCACCCCGGAAGGCGCCTGCTCGCCCAACGGCCTGATCTGGGGCAGCTACCTGCACGGCATCTTCGACGCCGACCACTTCCGCCGCTGGTTCATCGACCGCCTCCGCCGGCGCCGGGGCCTGGCCCCCCTGGCAAAAATCCAGGCTCCCTACGACCTGGAACCGGCCTTCGACCGCCTGGCCGCCACCGTCCGCCACTCCCTGGACATGGAGCAGATCTACCGCCTGCTGGATGGGGATAACGGATGACGCCTGATCATGGTATGATTCGGCCGTTACTGGCAGCATGGGGATGGCTGCAATGCTGACCTTTACCCCCCTGCTCATCACCCTGGCCTTTTGCATCGACGCCCTGGTCGGTGACCCGCCGCGGCTGCCCCACCCGGTGCGGCTGATCGGCGCCGTCATTGCCCGGCTGGAAGAGTTGCTGCGGCGGCTGAAAAATCTGCGGCTGGCCGGCGTGCTACTGGCGGCGGTGGTGCCTCTGGGCGCTTGGGCGGCGGGACTGGCCCTTACCCGTCTGGCGGCCGGCGGCGGGGGCTGGGCGGAATTGCTGGCCGCTTTGCTGGTCCTTTACCTGGCCGCCGCCACCATCTCCGCCCGGGAGTTGCTGCTGCGGGTGCGGGAGATACTGGTCTGCGATGATCTGGAACGGGCCCGGGAACTGCTCAGTCATATCGTCGGCCGGGATACCGCCACCCTGGATGCCGACGGGGTACGGCGGGCGGCCCTGGAGACCCTGGCGGAAAACGCCTCCGACGGCATTGTCGCACCGCTATTCTACCTGGGCCTGGGCGGGCTCCCCCTGGCCCTGGCTTACAAGGCGATCAATACTCTGGATTCCATGGTGGGGTATAAAAATGAACAATACGCCGAACTGGGGCGGGCCTCGGCCCGGCTCGATGATCTGGTGAACTATTTGCCGGCCCGGCTCACCGCCCTGCTGATCATCCTGGCCGTCTGGCTGCTGGACTACGGCCGCCCAACCCGGGCCGCCGCCGCCTGGCGGATCATGCGGCGGGACGGCCGCAACCACGCCAGCCCCAACAGCGGCATTCCGGAAGCGGCCCTGGCCGGCGCCCTGGGGATCCAGTTGGGCGGCCCGACCAGTTATTTCGGCCAACTCAAAGACAAACCCTTTATCGGAGATAACCGGCATGATCTACGCACCGCCGGCCAAGACGCCCTGGCCATCATCCGGCTCACCGCCCTGCTGGCCCTGCTGACGGCAATCCTGCTTGCTTCGTAACCGAACAGCCGCACCGCACCTTGCGGCGATCAGCCAGGCTTACGTACAGAGGTACGCTGCGCCTGGCTGCTTGCCACAATCTGCGGCACGGCTGTTCGGTTACGGCCTGTTACATCAGCAAGTTATTGGCTCTGGTGTTTTGATTACCGGGGCTTACGTCGGAGAACGGGACAAGGGGGGTCAAATCAACTCAACGGGATTTTCTTATGTCAGCAACCACCACCCACGGCGGCAACCTGCGCCAACTGGCCGCTCAAGCCGGTCGCCCGGAAGAGGAACTGCTGGACTTCAGCGCCTCCATCAACCCCTTGG
>PWOG01000122.1 GCA_003557565.1 Desulfobulbaceae bacterium | reverse complement strand
GATCCGGTGGCCGCCGAGCTGCTGGAAAAATTTACCCGCCATGGCATCCAGGTTTATTTAAACGATTTCACTCTGGACACCGGGATTCCCACGGTATCGGCCATGGCCATGGATCCTTCAACCTTTCCCGAAACCAGCGAAATCGTCTATACCGCCGGCACCACCCCGGAACCAAACAAGGCCCTGATCCGGGCACTCACCGAAGTGGCCCAGATGTCCGGGGATTTTCACAGCCAGTCCAACTACGAGGCCAGCGGCCTGCCCAAACCATTATCTTTGGAGGAAGTGGACTACATCACCAATCCCGGCCGAACAGTAAAGTTAAGCGATTTGCCCGACCTGGGCGACGACAATATGAAGGTGGAGATCGACCGTTGCCTGGCGGCCCTGGCCGGGCTGGGCATGGAGGTCTTTCTGGTCAACACCATGCACAAGGATCTGCAGATCCCCACCCTCTACACCATTGTGCCCGGCGCCGATTTCCGGGAGCGCTCCAACAGCCGCAACGCCGGCCTGTTCGCCGCCAAGCTGGCCCACGAGCAGATCAGCCCCGCCGAGGCCCAGATCGAGCAACTGCAAAAAATGGCCGCGATCCTGCCCCAGGCCTATTTCATCGAGTTTTTCCTGGGCAAGAAAAAGGCGGCCATGGGGCTTTTCCAGGAGGCCATGGACCACTTTTACCGGGCCCTGGAGCTTGACCCCGAGGCCGAGGACATACCCTATATTTACGCCTACATGGGGGAATGCCTCAAAGACATGGGCCGGTACCAAGAAGCGATCAGGGTCCTGGAACGGGGACTTGAGCATGACGAGGAACGGCAGGATATCCACAACATGCTGGGTTTTTGCCATTATAAGCTGGATGATTTCGAAACCGCCGTCACCCACTTTTCCCGAGCCATTGATCTGGAGCCGGGGTCGGCCATTGATTTCGCCAACCTCGGCATCAACCTTCGCAAACTCGGGCGCACGGAAGAAGCCGCTCACAACCTCAAGATCGCATTGACCATGGACCCTTACCTGGAGCTTGCCCGCAACCACCTGGACGAGATGTTCGACCAGCGCGACCAGGCTGTGTAGGGCGCACCGGTACACAGAAACAATTTTGACTGAATAATGGAGTTTCAGAATGACTCTGCAAATTGAAGAACAGGTTGTCAGGGCTTTGCTGGCGCACGGCCGGCGAGAAGAGCCCAACGAAGCCTGCGGCTACCTGGCGTCCAAAGACGGGGTGATTTGCCGTCATTTCGAGTTGACCAATATAGACGCCGCCCCCGATCACTATTCCATGGATCCGGCGGAACAGTTTGCCGCCATTCGACAAATGCGGGAGGAGGGGTTGCAAATGGCGGCGGCTTATCACAGCCATCCGGAAACTCCGGCCCGGCCGTCGGTGGAGGACATTCGCCTGGCCAATGACCCCGAGATGATTTATGTCATCGTCAGTCTGATGGCCGGAGTGGAGCCGATCAAGGCCTACCGGATCCATCGTGGCGAAGTGGTCGACATTCCCTTTAAAGTACTGACCACCGCTCAGTAACCATCACCCCGTTAAATCACCGGCAACCAATCAGCAGAACCGGCCTTGGGCTTGCCGTAACGACGAGCCCTGCAGCAGTACATGAGCTGGCCGACTCACCGTTTTCGGCAGCACTTCATGATCGCTTTCAATCGTCGCTCACATTTTTGCCGCCGGTTTCATAATGCCGATGGCGAACATGGTCAGCACCAAAACAGTGAGGCCGATAAGCGGGAAAGACCACTTGAGCCCGAACCAGTCGGTGGCGATACCCGCCCCCATGGCCCCGGCCAGCACCCCGCCGCTCATGGCCAGGTTGTAAACCCCCATCATGGTGCCTTGGCCGTATGTGCGTCCCTCCTCGGTGGCCATGGCGCCCATGGTCGGCCAGATCAGGGCTTCCCCAAAACCCAGAACCACGAAGAGAAAAAGCAGACTCCAGAAATTGGCGGCCAGAGGAATCAGGCACATGACGCCACTGATGGTCAGACACCCAAGTCGCAACAGCTGAAGCTTGTCCCGGCGATCGGCAAGGCGGCCGCAGGGACCTTGAAGCACTGCGTTGATCAGGGTACGCACCGAGATCACCACCCCGATCTGCACCGCACTGGCCTGAAAAGCCTGGCTCATCAGCAGGGGAAGAAACGCCATGGTCGGCACCATGATGATCATGGTCGCCAGACGGGTCAGCAGCAGGCCGGAGGTGCGGCGACTGGCCAGCATTTTACCCATGGCGGCGAACAACCCGTCGCCGTTGCCATTCCTGGCAGTGCCGGCAGGCATGGCCGGCATCTGGAACAGGATCAGGGCCAGGGCCAGAAAGCTCAACGACGACATGGCATAAAAAGCCGCCGCCATGCCCCATAAATCGGTAAAAACCCCGCCCAACAGCGGCCCGCTGCCAATACCACTAAAAATGGCGGTGTTGAGCAGCCCCATATAACGCCCCTCCTCGCCCTCGGGGGCCAGATCGCTGACATAGGCCATGGCCACCGGCACGATCATCGCCGAACCCACCCCGTGCAGGGCCCGGATCAGCACCAGGTTTTCCACCGAGGCCGCCGCCGGAATCAGCAGACCGACCACCCCGAAAATAAAAAGACCGCCCAATAAAAAGCCTTTACGGCCCAAGCGGTCGGAAAGCGAGCCCACCACCGGCTGGCACACTCCCCGGGTGATGGAAAAAGAGGCGATGATAAACCCCAGGGCCAAACCACTGGCCCCGAGGCTGGCGGCAAAGACCGGCATCACCGGCACAATGATCCCGATACCCAGCAGGGCGATAAAGACTGAAAACAGCAGGGGCAGCAGAAGACGGTATGGCATCGGTAACAGACAAACCCCTTTCACAGACTGAGTACTTTCAGTACCGAATCGATCCCCGAAAGCACCTTTGCCGTTTCGGCGGCCTGTTTGCTGTTGATACCATGCTGCTGCTTGAAGTCCGCCATTTTGGCGAGATTTTCCTTAAGGGAAAGGGTGGCGTCCCCGGTGTCGAGGTCGTTGTTCATGGCCTGTTCAAAATCCAGGCGCAAATCATTAATTAGCGCCGCGTAGCGTTCGGCGTCGTTTTTGATATGCCGCCCCGGGTCAAGAATCGTGTGGACCATCAACTGAAGGTCATCCAGAAGTTCCCGGCTTTCGGCCAGTTTGCGATCGGTGAGATTAATCCGTCGGCGATAATGGGTACGCAGGAGATGAAATCGGATGTTACCGCAGCCAAAACCTTTGCCGACAAGCTCGCCAGGATAGATGATGTTGCCCTTGTTTTTGGACATCTTCCGGCCGCTCAGCAGTACATGTTCGCCATGCAGCCAGTAGCCGGCGAACTCTTTGCCGGACACTCCCTCGATCACCGCGATATTGTAATCGTGGTGACGGTAAATGTTGTCGATGCCGCCGCAGCTGATGTCCACCTGGTGACCCAGATGATCAGTAATCATGGCCGGATCCTGGACGTTCCAGGCTGGCCTGCCCTTGCCCAGCTCCGTCTCCCAGCAGACCCCGTCGCCCCACTCGGGCCGGCAGCCGTGCCAGAGAATAAAGTCACCCAGGTTCCAGCGCCGGCCCGGATAGGTATCTTTGGCAAAACGGCGTTTGCGGGTGGGCCAGGCGGTCATGTCCAGCCTGTAGAGTTTGCCGAAACCCTTGAATTTAAGCGGATCGTAAAAGATATCCCGGCGATGACGGTAAGCATACCCCTTTTTGAGCAGCACCTTGATCAATTTAACCGCCGCCTCGACACTGGTGGAAGAACGGGGGATAAAGGCCGGCAGCCGGATGTTGAGGTTAGCCGCCTCTTGGCGGAAAATGGCGGCATTGGGTTCGGTTACTTCGGCCAGGGTTTTGCCCTGCTGCTGGATACGGGCAATGGATTTATCCTCCACATCGGTAAAATTGATCAGCCGCCGGGTCTTGTAACCAAGGTAACGCAGATAGCGCTCGAGGATGTCTTCGTAGATATAGGTACGGTAATTGCCGATATGGGGCCGGTCATAAATCGAGGGGCCACAGGTGAAAATCTTGACCGCACCCCGGGTTCGGGGCCGGAACAGCTCCAACTGCCGGCTCATGGTGTTATACAGATGCAGATCTTGCATGGTTTTTAATCGCTTTTGCCTTACAGAACTCTCAAAACAGGGCCCACAGCTTCAGGGTTTCCGGTGAGGATCGATGAAGTCTGACGTTTTATCGGCTACCAGGGCATCATGGTATTGTCGTATTGAAGAAAAACCCCGCTCTGCTCCATGGAAAAATTGTCGATGATCCGCCGCATGCCCTGCACACTCTCGGCGGTGGTGATGCCACCCGAGGGCCCCATACGGGTGGCCACCCCGCCGGGATGCAGCACCAGCACCCCGATATCCCTTGCCCGCAGGGCGGCGGAAATCGCCTCCATGGCGGCATTCAGGGCCGCCTTGCTCGACCGATAATAATAACTTCCCGGGGTGCCGATATCAGCGATGGAACCCATATGGCTGCTAAGCGCCACGATCAAACGTTTTTCGCTCCGCCCGACATTGTCGAGCAGGGCCTCACTGACCCGGACGCCCCCCAGAGTATTGACCTCGAAGGTGCGCAGCCAGTCATCATAGCGGATGCCGCCCAGTTTGACCTCATTTTTTTCAAGATAGATCCCGGCGTTGTTGATCAAAACATCCAGCGATTCATCTCCCAGTTCCCAGACCAGCGCCTTGATATCTTCCGGGATGGTGATATCGAGCCGGTGCAGGCTGATCCGTTGGTTGCCGGCGGCCAGCTTCTGTAGCTCCATGGCCTCGGCCGGCCGCCGGCAGGTGGCGGTCGCGGCGGTGCTGGTGGGTTACGCGGCGGCGGCCGTGGCGGTGCGGCTCACCCTGGGGCTGACCCACGCGGTGCCGG
>PWOG01000105.1 GCA_003557565.1 Desulfobulbaceae bacterium | reverse complement strand
CTGGCAGATGCGGCTGCAACTGGCCAAGCTGCTGCTGGCCCGCCCCGCCCTGCTGCTGCTGGACGAGCCCACCAACCATCTCGACCTGGAATCCCTGACCTGGCTGGAAGAATTTCTATACAACTATGACGGAGCCCTGGTGATGATCTCCCATGACCGGGCCTTTCTCAACCATATCTGCACTTCCATCTGGGAGCTGAGCCTGGGCAACCTCACTGACTACAAGGGCAACTACGACCAGTATCTGCGCCAGAAAGAGGAACGGCTGGAGATCCAGCGGGCCGCCTGGGAAAACCAACAGGCCCAGATCCAGCAGACCATGCGTTTCGTCGAACGCTTCCGGGCCAAATCCACCAAGGCCAGCCAGGTCCAGAGCCGTCTCAAGCAGCTGGACAAAATGGAAAAGGTGGAATTGGAGGAAAGCGAGGCCACGGTGGCTTTCAATTTCCCCCCCGCTCCGCCCAGCGGTCGCGTGGCCGTGGAAGTGCGGGGGCTGATCAAAAGTTATGGCTCGCTGCCGGTTTTGAGCGGTCTTGATTTTCTCCTGCAACGGGGCGAGAAAATGGCGGTGGTGGGGGTCAACGGCGCCGGCAAATCCACCCTGGTGAGGATCATGGCCGGCCTGGTCAAACCCGATGGAGGCGAGGTCCGGCTCGGTCACAACGTCAGGGCTTCATATTTTGGTCAGCACCAGGCCCAGGAACTGGACCAGAAATTGACCGTCTTCGACACCGTTTTCCAGGCCACCCCCAACATGACCGTGACCCAGGTCCGGTCACTGCTGGGGGCCTTTCTCTTCCGGGGTGAAGACGCCGACAAGCAGGTGTCGGTGCTCTCCGGCGGCGAAAAAAGCCGCCTGGCCCTGGCCAAGATGATCGCCGTGCCCGCCAACCTGCTGATCCTGGACGAGCCCACCAACCATCTCGACATCACCTCCCAGGAGGTGCTGCAGGAAGCCATGCGGCGCTACGACGGGACCATTATCGTGGTTTCCCACAACCGCCACTTCGTCAACGCCTTCGCCGACAAGGTCCTGGAAATCCGCCGGGGCAGGGGAACGATTTACGAAGGCAATATCGACGAATATCTCGACAAGCTCCGCCGGGACCAGGAGATTGAAACCGCCGCCCCGGCCGGCGCCGGCCGGAACCAGGAACCGGCTCGGGCGGAGACGGCACCCGAGACGGCCAACGCGAACCGGGGGGATAAACCCAAGGGCAAGGAGGTCCGCCGCCAGCAGGCCCAGGAACGCCAGCGCCTCAATCAATTGCTGGCTCCCCTGCGCAAGAAAGCCGCCCAAGCAGAAAGCGAGGCGGAAAAGCTGGAACAGCGCAAGAGCGAACTGGAAAAGCGGCTGGCCGACCCGGAGACTTACAGTCGCCAGGAAGAGTTTGCCGCCCTGAGCAAGGAATACGCCGACCTCGAACAACGCCTGGAACGCCTTTACGACCAGTGGGCCAGGCTCCAGGCCGAGATTGAACAAACGTAACCGTTCACAGCACCACATCTTCGAGCGATCAGCCAGGCTTACGTACAGGGGTACGCTGCGCCTGGCTGATCGCTCGAACCTGCGGCACTGCTGAACGGTTACGGCCCGTTAAATCGACAGATTAACACCCCTGGTGAACGTTTACGAACACATAGAACCGGTTACAGCTTGACCGGGGGGCTTTTTCTCAGTATCTTCCGCCGCCATGAGCCTGATTCGTCAACAAATAGAGGAGCGCGAGGCCCTCAACCTGGCTCCCGCCGCCGCCCGCGCCCGGGAGTCCCGGGGCAGGGAACGCCCCGAGGAGGAGTGCTCCATCCGAGTGGCCTTCCAGCGGGATCGGGACCGGATCATCCACTGCAAGGCCTTTCGCCGCCTCAAGCACAAGACCCAGGTATTTCTGGCCCCGGCGGGGGATCATTACCGAACCCGGCTGACCCATGTCCTGGAGGTCTCCCAGATCGCCCGGACCATTTCCGTAGCCCTGCGCTTAAACGGTCATCTCACCGAGGCCATCGCCCTGGGCCATGACCTGGGCCACACCCCCTTCGGCCATGCCGGGGAAGCGGTGCTGAACGAACTGCATCCCGATGGTTTTCACCACTATCAGCAAAGCCTGCGGGTGGTGGATCTGCTGGAACACAAAGGCCAGGGCCTGAACCTGAGCTGGGAGGTCCGCGACGGCATCTGCCGACATTCCAAGGGGCGAGGGGCCATTCTACCGCCACCATCAAAGGACAGCACCGTCCTGCCCGCCACCCTGGAAGGCCAGGTGGTACGGGTATCCGATATCATCGCTTACGTTAACCACGACCTTGATGACGCGGTCCGGGCCGGCCTGGTACAGGAAAACGAGATCCCGCCCCACCTGATCCAGCGCTTCGGCGAGACCCCCTCCCGGAGGGTGGACACCATGGTCCGCGACCTGGTGGAGCAGACTCTGGCCGCCGGCGGTGAGCAGTTGACCATGAGCCCGGACATCGTGGGCGGCATCGATGAACTGAGAACCTTTCTTTTTGCCAAGGTTTACGAAAACTACCAGGTCCATGCCGATTTTTTCAAGGCGATGAAGGTGATCCGGGAACTCTACCAATATTTCATGACCCATGACGAACACTGGGAGAAATCCATCAATTATCCGCCGGGCACCCCCCGTGACCGCATGGTCTGCGACTTCATCGCCGGCATGACCGACCGTTACGCCCTGGATCTTTACTCCAGGGTATTTTTGCCCCAACCCTGGAGTATTTTATAACCATGACTGACGATCAGCAAAAAAACGCCTCGCCCGGCGGCAAACGGGAGCCACTGACCAAGGCCTACGAATTCCGGGAAGTGGAAGAGCGCTGGTACCGCAGTTGGCTGGAACACAAGCATTTTCGGGCCACCATGGATGAATCCCGACCCTCTTTCTCCATCGTGATCCCGCCCCCCAACGTCACCGGCGTACTGCACGTGGGGCACGCCCTGAACAATACCCTGCAGGACATCCTGGTACGCTACCGGCGGATGCAGGGCTACAACGTGCTCTGGCTGCCGGGTACCGACCATGCCGGAATCGCCACCCAGAACGTGGTGGAGCGTCAGCTTACCGCCGACGGGATCAGCCGCCGGGATATCGGCCGGGAGAAATTCATTGAACGAGTCTGGCGCTGGAAAGAGGAGTCCGGCGGGCAGATCATCAATCAGCTCAAGAGACTGGGCTGTTCCTGCGACTGGGACCGGGAACGGTTCACCATGGACGAAGGGCTGTCCCGGGCGGTGCGCACGGTCTTTGTCCGTCTTTACCAGGAAGGATTGATCTACCGGGGCAACTACATCATCAACTGGTGTCCCCGCTGTCATACCGCCCTGGCCGATGTGGAGGTGGAGCACGAGGAAACCGCCGGTGCGCTCTACCATATCCGCTATCCCCTGGCCGACGGCAGCGGTCATCTGGTGGTGGCCACCACCCGCCCGGAAACCATGCTGGGAGACACGGCGGTGGCGGTGCATCCCGGCGATGAACGTTACCACAATCTCAAAGAGGCGGCGGTGATCCTGCCTTTGGTCAACCGCCGGATCCCCATTGTCTTCGATACCCACGTGGAAAAGGATTTCGGCTCCGGGGCGCTCAAGGTAACCCCGGCCCATGACCTTAACGACTTTGAAATCGGCCGCCGCCATGATCTGCCGGCGCTCAAGGTCATGGACGACGACGGGGTGATGAACGCCGAGGCCGGCAGCTACGCCGGCCTGGATCGCTTCGCCTGCCGGGAAAAGGTGGTGGCCGACCTTAAGGCCGCCGGCCTGCTGGACAGGATCGAGGACTACCAGCACGGGGTGGGACATTGTTACCGCTGCCAGACCGTGGTGGAACCGGCCCTGTCGCTGCAGTGGTTCGTGGCGGTCAAGCCGCTGGCCGCCCGGGCCACCCAGGCGGTGCGCTCCGGCGAGATCAACCTGCTGCCCAAAATGTGGCACAACACCTTTTACGAGTGGATGGACAACATCCGCGACTGGTGCATCTCCCGCCAGATCTGGTGGGGCCACCGGATCCCCGCCTGGACCTGCCAGGACTGCGGCGAGCTGATCGTCGAGGAAGAGGCGCCGGCAAACTGCCCCCACTGCGGCGGCACCACTCTCCTCCAGGAAGACGATGTTCTGGACACCTGGTTTTCCTCGGCTCTGTGGCCCTTTTCCACCCTGGGCTGGCCGGAGCGGACCCGGGAATTGCAGATGTTCTACCCCACCAGTGTCCTGATCACCAGCTTTGACATTCTCTTTTTCTGGGTGGCCCGGATGATGATGATGGGACTGCACTTCATGGATGAAGTGCCCTTCCGGGACGTTTACCTCCATGCCCTGGTCCGGGACAAGGAAGGCAAAAAGATGAGCAAGTCCAAGGGCAACGTGCTGGATCCCCTGGAACTGATGGACAGGTACGGCACCGACGCCCTGCGCTTCACCATGGCCGCCTTCGCCGCCCAGGGTCGGGATATCAAGCTGGCGGAAGAGCGAATTGAAGGCTACCGCCACTTCATCAACAAGCTCTGGAACGCCGCCCGTTTCACCCTGATGCACGTGGGCGACGAGGGCTCCGAGCCCGCCCCGGTCGCGGCCGATATCGACAGCGCCGGGCTTTCTTTGCCCCACCGCTGGATTTTGAGCCGGAGCGGCAAGGTGGCCGCCGAGGTCCGCCGGGCTCTCGATGAATATCACTTCAACGACGCCGCCTCGGCGTCCTACCAGTTCGTCTGGAAGGAGTTCTGCGACTGGTACCTGGAGTGGATCAAACCCGAACTCTACGGCGACGACGACGCCGTCAGGCGACAAAGCCGGGCGGTGCTGCTGCGGGTGCTGGAAGATATCCTGAAAACCCTCCACCCCATGATTCCCTTTGTCACCGAGGAAATCTGGCATGCCTTGCCAGGCCAGCGG
>PWOG01000114.1 GCA_003557565.1 Desulfobulbaceae bacterium | reverse complement strand
GATTGCAGGGAGTATTCGGCCCGGCAGCCTCGACCATCCACCACGGCCACGCTGCCACAGGACCCGGAGGTCTCCAGAGCCAGGATCAGCGGCGGGGAAGGGGCCTCGGCGGCGACTTTCATTGCCATCAGCCGTTGATAAGACGCATTATGTCATTGTAAAAAACAAAGAACATCAGGGTAAGCAGCAGCAGAATCCCCACCTGCTGGGCTATTTCCCGGACCCTTAGGCTCACCGGCCGGCGGGTGACGGCCTCCACGGTGAAGAACACCAGGTGGCCGCCGTCCAGTACCGGGATCGGCAACAGGTTTAGTATCCCCAGGTTGATACTGATCAGGGCGATGAAATGGACGAAATTGATCCAACCCACCTCCATCTGCTGACCGGCCAGCTGGGCGATCAGAATCGGGCCGCCCAGCTCGGTGGCAGGGATGATCTGTTGGATCATTTTCACAATGGCCACCAGGGTCAACCAGATCAGTCCCCAGGTCTGGGCAAAGCCGGCGCTCAGCGCCTCCAGCAGGGAAACGGACTGGTATTCTATCTCGGTGCTGCGGGTAACCCCCAGCATGTAGCGCTGCCCCACCACCTCGCCAAAGATGTTTTCCACATCCTGCTTGACGGGCTCGCCCACGGTGGTGAATACTTCGCCGTTGCGGCGGATGTCCAGCTCCACCGGCTGCCCTTCACTTTCCCGGATCAGCCGGGAGACATCTTCCCAGTCCTCGGCGGCGACTCCGTTGACCGCGATGATACTGTCGTCTCTCTGCAGCCCGGCTTCGGCGGCGGGAGATTCCGGCGTGACCTCACCGATCTTGGTGCCGGGTATCGGCTGGGGCAGGCCGACGAAAGCAAAAATTACAAAGAAGAGCAGCACCGCAAATCCCAGATTGGAAAAAGGGCCGGCGGCCACGATGAGAAAACGCTGCCACAGGGGTTTGCCGGCAAAGGAGCGACCAGCTTCCTCGGGATCGGGGGTCTCCCCGGGGTGTTCCCCCAGCATATTGACATAGCCGCCCAGGGGCAGGGCGCTGACCTGGTAGTCGGTTTCGCCTATCCGGCGGCCGAAAAGGCGGGGGCCAAAGCCCAGGGAAAATCGCAGGACCTTGACGTTGAATAGCTTGGCAACAATGAAATGTCCGAATTCATGGACAAAAATCAGAATTCCCAGGACGATGATAAAGGAAATTATGGTATTCATTTTTTCAGCCTTTATTCTTTCTTGGGTGACCGGTCATCGAATTATGATCCCCGGATTTAGCGGTTGGTACACCGGCAACCGCGACGCCGATCGGCATGATCAGTTCCTCATGGTCCGCCATGAGCGGTCACCCGGTGATCGCTTGCTCAATAATGGATGGACCCGGACCCTGTGATCACCTACGTTGGGGCCGCTTGGCGGGACCAGCGGTGATTTAGCAGTTTTGTACGACCCCGGCGATCAGACCTTCCACCACCGATTCGGCGGCTTTGCGGGCGAGGTGGTCGATGGCCAGGACCGTGTCGATGGAGTCCACCTGCCGGTGTTCCAGGCCGTCGATGGTTTTCGCTACCACTCCGGTAATATCCAGGAAGCTGATCCGGCCGTCCAGAAAAGCCTCCACCGCCACCTCGTTGGCGGCGTTAAGGGCCGCCGGGGTGGTGCCCCCCTGTTTGCAGGCCTTGTAGGCCAGCTCCAGGGCGGGAAAACAGGCCGGGTCCGGGGGGTAAAAGCTGAGATCCCCGGCCGTGGCCAGGTTGAGCCGGGGCAGACCCAGGGGCAGGCGCTCGGGGTAGGCCAGGGCGTAAATGATGGGGATCCGCATGTCGGGGATGCCCATCTGGGAGACCACTGAACCGTCGATATATTCCACCATGGAGTGGACGATGCTCTGGGGATGGATCAGGACCTCGATCTGTTCCACCGGCACCCCGAACAGCCAGCGGGCCTCGATGACCTCCAGGCCCTTGTTCATCATGGTGGCGGAATCTATGGAGATCTTTCGGCCCATGGACCAGTTGGGATGGGCCAGGGCCTGCTCGGGGGTCACTTCCCGGAGTTGAGCGGCCGATCTGTCACGAAAAGGCCCTCCCGAGGCGGTGAGGATCAGCCGGTGAATATCCTGGTGGCGGCCGGCCCCCAGGGATTGAGCGATGGCGTTGTGTTCGCTGTCGATGGGCAGCATTTGCACACCTTGCCGGGCCACGGCGTCCATCACCAGTTCACCGGCCATGACCAGGGTTTCCTTGTTGGCCAGGGCCACATCCTTGCCCGCGTTAATGGCGGCCATGGTGGGGGTCAGACCGGCGGCGCCGACGATGGCCGACACCACCAGCTCGGCTTCTTTAAGCCGGGCCACCTTTTCGTTGCCCTCCCGGCCTACCATCACCCTATCGCTCCAGCCCGCCGGCAGGCTCTGAATCAGTTCCCCGGCCAGGGTGGCGTCGGCCACCGAAACCAGGCGAGGCTCAAAGGCCTCGATCTGTTCACGCAACAGGCGGAGATTGTTGCCCGCCGCCATCCCCACCACGTTGAACCGGTCGGGATACTGACGCACCACTTCCAGAACGTTACAGCCGATGGAGCCGGTGGAGCCAAGCAGGGAAATATTTTTGGGTAAGCGATCACAGGGCACCGCCGAAAGCGGCGATCGGGCCGGCTCACGTACTGATGTACGCTTCGCCGTCCCGCTCACCGCAACCTGCGGTACCCTGTGACCGCTTACCATTTTGTCCCTGTGATCGCTTACATTATTGGTCATGATGGTCGGTTTCTGTTAGATAAAAAGATTTGGGTGCGGGGTTGTGGTTTATAACGAGGTGCCGGCCAGCAACAGGTAGTAAAGCAGCGGAACCACCAGCAGCAGGGAGTCGATCCGGTCCAGCACACCGCCATGGCCGGGCAGCAGAGTGCCGGAATCCTTGACCCCGGCGCCGCGTTTAAGCATCGATTCGGTGAGATCACCGGCCACGCCCAATATCGAAAGAATAAAGGTAAAGAGCAGGGCTTGCAACAGATTGATGGCGGGAAAAAAGAAACCCACCGCCAGGCCTGTTACCAGCAGGGCGGTGCCCATCCCGCCGATCAGCCCTTCCACGGTTTTGCCCGGGCTCAAGGCCGGGCATAATTTGCGGCGTCCCAGCCGGGTGCCGGCGTAATAAGCGCCGCTGTCGGAGGCCACGGTGATCAGGGTGGCGATGATCAGCCAGTCCCGCCCCTGTTCCAGGACCATGAGCAGCGGAAAATGGGCCATCAGCAGGCCGAGATAAAAAACGCCGAAGGATGATGCCAGCAGGAAAAACAGTGGTCGTTCCAGGCTGGCATAACGGAATATGGTCAGCAGAAGCAGTCCGCTTAATGCGATCACCAGGGCGCCGATGACCAGCATCGGGTTTTCCTGGCCGGCGGCCAGCACCGGCAGCAGCCCGAAAGCGATCAATGCCGGGCGCAGAGCCGGTTCTCCGCCGGCGACCAGCAGCATCGCGGCGTATTCCCGCAAAACCAGCAGGGTCAGCAGGCCTACCAGCAGCCAGAAAACCCAGAACGGGCCGTAGAGCAACAGTAAGAGCCAGGCCGTGCCCAGAGATATGCCGGTCAGTATCCTTTGCATGGCGCGGTGGTTAAACGTCCGTCAACTGTTCGCTGGTCCGACCGAAACGGCGCTGGCGCTGCTGGTAGTCGGTAATGGCGGCAAGGAACTGCTCACGACCGAAATCCGGCCAGAGAGTTCTGGTGAAATACAGTTCGCTGTAGGAAAGCTGCCAGAGCAGAAAATTGCTCAGGCGCCGTTCTCCGCCGGTGCGGATCAAGAGGTCGGGATCGGGCAGTCCGGCGCTGTCCAGTTCGGCTTCGATGGTCTGTTCGCTGATCTGTTCCGGTGTCAGTTCGCCGGCGGCGACCCGGCTGGACAAACGGCGGGTGGCCCGAAGCAGTTCGTCGCGGCCGCCGTAGCTCAGGGCCAGGTTGAGGATCAGGCCTTCGTTGCCGTCGGTTTCCCTGATGGTGTTGTCAAGAATCCGTCGAACTTTGGCGGGCAGACGGTCTGTCCGGCCGCAGGTTCTGAGGCGCACCCGGTTTTGGACCATTTGATCAAGCTGGTTTTCCAGGTAGGTCTGCAGCAGGCCCATCAGGCTTTCCACTTCGGCTCCGGGTCGCCGCCAGTTCTCGGTGGAAAAGGCGTAGAGGGTGAGGGCGTCCAGGTCTAGTTCGCGGGCGCAGCGAACAACCTCCTGGACCGAGCGGACCCCGGCCTGGTGACCCATGATCCGGGGTTTGCCCTGCTGGTTGGCCCAACGACCGTTGCCATCCATGATGATGGCAACATGGCGGGGCAGGTTGGCCTGCTCCTGAGTCATCAGACTTCCATCATCTCTTTTTCTTTGTCGGCCATGATGGTGTCGATCTGCTTGATGAAGCGGTCGGTTTCCTGCTGGGCTTCATCCTGGAGCCGGAAAAAGTCGTCTTCGGGCAGCTGCTTGTCGTTTTTAAGTTTTTTCAGGGTGTCAATGGCATCCCGGCGGGAATTGCGGATGGCGACCCGGTATTCCTCGCTGATCTTTTTTACCTGCTTGACCAGCTCCTTGCGTCGTTCCTCGGTGAGCTGCGGGATCACCAGGCGGATTACCTTGCCGTCGCTGTTGGGAGTCAGACCGATGTCGGAGGCGTGGATCGCCTTTTCGATGGCGCTTACCTGCTGGGCGTCCCAGGGCTGAATGACGATCATCCGGCTTTCGGGGATGGTCAGGGTGGCCACCTGGTTCAACGGCATGGTGCTGCCGTAGGCCTCCACCTTGATCCCGTCCAGCAGATTAAGCGAGGCCCGGCCGGTGCGAATTCTGGACAGTTCGCGGCGATAGGCCTCGATGCTTTTTTCCATTTTGTCGGACATTTCCAGAATTACTTCATCCATGGTCCCACCTTTTCAATTCCTGTTCTTTGTTGAAGGTATTGTAATCGTTCAGCAGTGCCGCAGGTTCGGGCGATCAGCCAGG
>PWOG01000134.1 GCA_003557565.1 Desulfobulbaceae bacterium | reverse complement strand
GGGTCGCTGTTCAAGGCCAGAATAGCGTGGCGCCAGGGTTCGGTGACCCTGATGAGGCCGCCAAGGTTCCAGCTCAAACCGGTGGCCGCCTCAAACTCAGCCCCGAAAGCCGGTTGTTCGCCGGGTGTGTGGTTCCGGGATCGACGCGACCCCCATTGCAGCAGGCTGTCGTAGCCGGCGGCCAGCCAGCCGAAATTGTTCTGCCTCGCCCGGCGGCCCATATCCTGCAGCATGGGTCGCATGGCGGCGGGCAGGCGGTCGGTCAGCCAGAGTTGGGCCAGCCCGCTGAACAGGGTGGTGACGGCGTCGTCAGCCAATGGCGGTGCCGCCAGCAGGGCCTGGTGGTCGCTGCTGGCCCGGTTTTCCAGCAGGTCGGCGGTGGCGCCCAGGGTCCGGTATACCGGCAGCAGGGGATTATAGGGTTGGACAGCCTCCAGGTCGCCAATAATCGTCTTGATCAGCGACAGATGACGATGATTGTCGTCGGCCAGCAGCGACAGCATCAGGATTATTCCTTCAAAACCGGTAAAAAAAGCGGCCGGGTTTTCTTCCCGGCGACGAAGCCGGCTCAGGTCGGCCTTGAAGGAACGGACGGAGGCGGGATAATCATCGGCCAAAAACAGCAACCAGCCGCGCAGGCCGCAGGAACCAAGTTTTCTGAGGTGGCGCTGAAAGATTTCGGCGGCCCGCTCGGTCTCTCCCCGCAGGAGCAAAGCCACAATCAGCAGGTAAAGAAAGGGCTGCTGAAAATCCCTGTTCAGTCCCGTCAGGGCTTCGGGTTGAAGCAAAAACTCAATCTGCGGGCCAAGGTCGATCAGCCGGGGAATGTTTTGCCGGAAAATTTCCTGCAGCACGTAAAGTTGAATCTGGGGCGGCAGGTTGGCAAGACGTTGGGGCTGGAAAGGAGTGGCGCATAGAGCAAGCACCGGATCCGGAAAATCATGCCGCTGTTCGAATTGGAACCAGCGCAGCATGGCGTCCTGGAAGGTATCCAGGTCATTTTCCGCCAGGGCCTGCTCAACCAGTTCGGTTATCTGTCGGTATTGCACAGTGGCCGGGGAACTTGCCGTCATGGTTGGTTCCCGGTTATGTTGTCGCATGTATACCTCGGAGTTGCAACCTCCCCAGTATGTCTTTGGTGACTGGTACCTGGGTAAAAAACGCATTATATTCCACTTGTCCCAACGCAGCGAGGATTTTTTACAATCATGATAATGATTCCTCTTGCGTCGATTGAGGACTACGCCTAAGATTAACTTTCGTTAATTGAAAGCGGCCACCGACCGCCGCATTTTTATGGAATGATCCGCCAACCGGGCGATTATAGATCGCAATATCAAGCAAAACATGTTTGGAGGCAGTGCCATGGCGATGTTTGAGTGGAAGGATGAGTACAGTGTTAATATCAGGGAAATCGATGATCAGCACAAACAACTGGTGGCCATGATCAACGAACTGCATGAAGCGATGATGCAGCAGCGGGGTCAGGACGTTCTAGGCGGCCTGCTCAATAACCTGGTTTCTTACTGTAACAATCATTTTGCCGCCGAGGAGAGCCTGATGGAGTCCCACGGTTATCCGGATTATGCCACCCACAAAGCCAAGCATCAAAAAATGACGGCCAAAGTGCTGGAGTTGCAGAACGACCTCAAGAGCGGCAAGCGCAATATTACCATAGAGGTGTCACAATTTCTCAAGGACTGGTTGGACAAGCACATTCTGGGGACGGACAAAAAGTATGCCGCGTATCTTAACAGTAAAGGGGTAGTATAGTAAGCGATCACCAGGAATTGCCGAAAGCGGCGAGCGAACCGGCTCACGCAACCGATGTTCTCATTGCCGTCTCGTTCGCCGCAACCTGGGGCACCACGTGACCACTTACCATTTCGCCCCCGTGATCACTTTCTGCGGTGCTGCCGGGCAGTGGCGGGCAGCCTTTGGCGGTCAGATGGGCGTGGCGCCTGACGGCTTAATCTCCGTACAGCTGCTGGTATTTACTCTCCAACTCGGTAAGGGTGGCCAGGTATTCTTCCCGTTGTTGCAGGTTGTCCATTCCCGGCATTTCCGCCAGCAGGGTGTTAATCCCGTAGCGGATATCCAGGCCGTGGCGGTTGATTCCGGCCTCGTTGGCCCGGTCCAGGACCAGCACGGAATAATAGGTAACCAGGGACCGCACTTTGGCATCCCGGCGGAAAAGGTAGGAGCGTCCGCCCAGGGTGTTGAGGAAAAAGCTGGAGTACTCATAGATATCGGCCAGGGGCAGGTGAAAATTGAGATCACTTTCCGGGCACTCGGGCGCGATTTGAGACCAATGGTAAAAAAGGGCCATGAGTTCTTCCAGGTCCCCCTTTTCCTGGTTCATCACATCCTTGAGCAGCCAAAGATCGTTCATTCCCAGGACCCGGTAAAAGTGGGCGGTGTTGCCGAGGAGTACCTCGATGCCGTCGGTTTCTCCGGTCACCGCCGGGGGGTTGTCCAGCAGCCGGGCCAGCATCTGCTTGAAATAAGCCCTGCTGCCCTCGGGCATTTCCCGCTGTTGAATGTAGTCGCGCCGATCCAGGCGGCTAAAAAAATCCATGATCCGGCCGCTGATGATATCGCACTCCTCTTCGATGGTGGCCGGTGCCGGTTCGTCGGTTGGGTCCGGCAGGGGCTCAACTGTTTCCGGGTCCGGGGTAACCGGGGCGGGCCTGGTCGGCGGCTCGGGCACGACCGCCGGCTCCCGGGGGTCCATGGCATAGTACCAGAGAACAAATCCCAGGCCGATCGCCAGAGCCAGCAACACCAGGATAATCGGCAGCCATGATCTTTGTCTTGGGGCGACGCGTTTTTTGGGGTCAGCCATGGGAAACAAACCTATTGTAATGGATGGTAGAAAGGACGACGGAAAACCCGTGTCCGCCAACAGCCGGGTAATATTTTTCAATAATAGACCAATTTTGATGGCCTGGCAAAAAACCATCAGATATTTTGGTCGGCAAAGCGAAAACAAGTAGTTACAAAGCGTGCCCAGTCAGCGCCGCTTTTTGCGGTGGAGCTGGCAATTTTAGCCGGGGAAAAAGGGCTGGTCAATTAAAATAAAAGCTGGATTTACCGTGGGTAACCCAGCTGATCTTGGTCTTCGCCTAAATGCAGTCGGTTGCCGGGCCAAGTAAAAAAGGTGACGATGTGGGATAATTGTGGAGCATAGCCCTGGCTGTTGTTATGGTGTAGAGGATATCCCGTTTCCGGCATGTGGTGAAAAATAAACGGAGGTGTAATGGGAGCAAAAGGCAGAAAAAAGTGGCTGGAGCGATACATGCCCTTTGTGGCTCGCAGCCCGGAGATGCAGGTGGAATGGCTGGCCCAGGTGTTGCGCCGGCAGGCGCTGACCGCCAGTGAAATAACCCCCTATGTCCGGCTTCTGCTGGAAAGCGAGGATGCCGGTATCAAGAGCCGGGTCCGAGCGGCTCTTCAGGAACTGGCTCCCTGGATGATCGAAGAGCTGGTGGAGGCGGCCGATATTTACGACACCCCCAAGCTGTTTGCCCTGATACCCGACTGCACCGTGGAACAGCTCATAAGAGCCCTGCGCAAGCAAGCTCCGCCCTACGAACAGCATCCCCGCCTGGTTCGGGACCGCCTCTTTCATGCTGTCTATTCCCGGGCCCCGCATCTTTTTGCCAGGGCGGCCGAGGAGCTGCAGGCCCGGGGCCAGGCCCCGGCGGACTTCGCCGAAGCCCACAGCCGTTTCCTGGAACTGCTGGAAGATGAAAAACTGCTCAGCGCCCTCTATCCACGGGCCAAGTCCAAGGCGGATATCGACATCAAGGACCTGGAAGCGCTGCATTCCCTGTTTTAGGAAGATCCCATCATGAACAAACCGCAGGCCCGCCCCACTTTAAAGCCGGAGTTTTCCGAAGAAGATACCGATACCAGTCCCTTTTTTACCGCCCAGCATCACCGGCAGGTGCTGCAGGACTGTCTTGATGTCCCGGGCCAGCCACCTTCCGTGGCCATTGCCCTGGACGCCGTGGGGATCAGCGCCAAGACCGTCTGGATCAGGCTGCCCCAGGGTCGTTTGCCCTTCGAGCTGCGGTTGGAGGTGGATCTGGCCGCCGACCGGCGGGGGATTCACATGTCCCGCCTGGAAGAAGCGATCAGCGCCCTGCATGAGCCTGAGTTTACCGATGCCCGCCAATATGCCCTGGAGCTGGCTCGCCTGGCCATCCCCGGGCAGGAATCCCGGCGGGGCCGGGTGGAGTTGAGCGGTCGCCTGCCCCGTTTGAGCCGTACCGGGATCAGTGGCCGCAGCTCTTTGGATGCTTATGATCTCCGGGTGGAAGTGGAGCTCACCTGCTCCGGTGAGTGGTGGCACTGGCGGGTGGGCCTGGGGACAGGGGTCAATCACATCACCGCCTGCCCCTGTACCCAGGCTTACAACCGGCTGCTGCTGGCCCTGCCCGGCAAAAATTCATCGCCGCCGGGGCCAGGCGAGATCCCCCTGCCCACCCATTCCCAGCGCTGCCATACCATGCTCACGGTTTTTACCGAACATCAGGTGGCGGCATCGGTGTCTCCAGAGCCGCCGGTCCCGGACCAGGAAATCCTGCTGCAGTGCCTGGCCGCGGCTCTGCATCTGAGCCAGGATCTTTTGAAGCGGCCCGACGAGGCGGAGCTGGTATACGCCTCCCACACTCATCCCCAGTTTGCCGAGGATACGGTGCGGGAGACGGCCCGGGCGGCGGGGATCCTCCTTGGCCCCATGCTGCCGTCGACCAGCCGGGTACAGATTGCCACGGTGGGGCTTGAAAGTATCCACAGCCACGATGTCCACTGTCGTCTGGATACCACCCTGGCCGCCTTAAAAGGGATGTAAGCGATCACAGGGCCCCGCATCTTGCGGCGATCGGGCCGGCTCACGTACTGAGGTACGCTTCGCCGTCGAGGCTCACCACAACCTGCGGCACCCTGCGGGCGCTTACCATTTGGCCCCCCGTGATCACTTACAAAGGGATTGAGTCACATGGAAACG
>PWOG01000135.1 GCA_003557565.1 Desulfobulbaceae bacterium | reverse complement strand
TGGGAGAAAAGCGGCGGCGAAAACGCCAAGTTCGGTTTGAGCTCCATGGATATCATGCGGGCCTCGAAACTGCTCCAGGAGGCCGGGCTGGCCCACTGCCTCAAGCTGGTGCACTTTCACATCGGCTCCCAGGTGCCCGATATTCTCACCATTAAAAAAGCGGTGCGGGAAGGGGCGATGTTTTTCGCCAAGCTCAGCAAGCTGGCCCATCCCCAGTTGGAGTATCTCGACGTCGGGGGCGGCCTGGGGGTCGATTACGACGGCAGCCGCACCACCTTCCACTCCTCCATCAACTACTCCCTCAATGAATACGCCCGGGACGTCATCTACAATATAATGGACGTCTGTGACGCCGAGGGGGTGGAGCATCCGGTGGTGATCAGCGAATCGGGCCGGGCCCTGGTGGCCCATCACTCCCTGCTGGTGGTGGAGACCTTCGGCAACATCAAAAAGGCCCAGGTGGAAGAGGAGCCGGTGGCCCCCACCATCGAACACAAGCTCATCGATGACGCCTGGTATGCCTACCAGAATATCAGCG
Organism: Desulfobulbaceae bacterium; assembly: GCA_003557565.1. Classification (GTDB taxonomy): domain Bacteria; phylum Desulfobacterota; class Desulfobulbia; order Desulfobulbales; family Desulfurivibrionaceae; genus Desulfurivibrio. Next base: position 4,476 of record PWOG01000135.1, on the reverse strand, counting down.
ACCGCAACCCCCTTGAGGCTTACCACGACGCCCAGCAGTACAAGAGCGAGGCCCAGAGCCGCTTTGAGCTGGGGCTGCTCGAGCTGGAGGTCAAGGCCGAGGTGGAGCGGATCTTCTGGCTGGTAGGGGTGGAGGTATTAAAATTTTTTCGGGGGGCGGAGTATGTCCCCGATGAGATCGTCGAGCTGGAAAACAAGTACAGTGATCAGTACCTGTGCAACTTCAGCGTGTTTCAGTCACTGTTGGACCACTGGGGTTTTGGCCAGCTCTTCCCCATCATGCCCCTGCACCGTCTGACCGAAGAACCCCAGCGACGCGGAACCCTGGCCGATATCACCTGTGATTCCGACGGAGTGGTTTCCCGGTTCATCAATCTCTACGAGGAGGGGGTGGATACCCTGCCGCTCCATGAACTTAACGGCGAGCCCTATTACCTGGGGATTTTCCTTACCGGCGCCTATCAGGATATCATGGGAGATCTGCACAACCTGTTCGGCCGGGTCAACGAGGCCCATGTCTTTCTCGATGAGGACGAGGAAAACGGCTATTACATCGAGGAGACCATCCCCGGCACCACCATGGAAAAGGTGCTGTCGCTGGTGCAGTACACCGAAAATGACCTGGGCCGCAGGCTTAAGCGCCAGTTCGACCGGGCCATTCGGGAAGACCGCCTGCGCCCCAACGAGGCCATGCGGCTGCTCACCGAATACAACCGGGGGCTGAAAGGCTATACTTATTTACGGCTGCAATAAAGATAAATGTAACCGTTTACCAGGGCCAACCAGGTGTTGATTTAACGGGGCTGTTCGGTTACGGGTAAAAGCAGGAAGTTACGTCCCAAGTCGGGGGGGGAGGTGTGGTTGCCCGGCATCACTTTGTGACCGCCAGGCATTGTGGGCTCCGGGATCGCCTGGGTGCTGCCGGGTGTTTTACGACGGGGGGCGCAAAGAGCCCAGAACCGAGTCCACCGCCTGGTAGATCTCCAGGTCGTCGCCGTAAACATCCTGGATTTTGTCGTGTTCCAGGAGATCCTCGGCAACATACTGGGTGACATAGAGGCTGATGAAGTTGGGGTTGTTGACCAGGCCGCGCAGGGGGGCGGTCTTGTACTGGATGTCGAACTCCTCCAACTCCGGCAACTTGTGAAAAAGGTTGGTGAAGGCCTCGCGGATGGCTTCCGGCGAGTTGGTCTCGATGATATGTTTGTCCAACAGGCGCTGGACCAGCTTGGTGGCCAGCTCCGGAGCCTGCCGATAGAGGTTTTGCAGCATGCTCTGCCGCTCCCGCTCCCGCTTGCGGTCTATGGCGCCGGCTGTTTTATCGCTGTATGGTCTGGTCTGGCTGCCCATTATTCGTACCTGCTTGTTCTTGTTTCAAGTTGCCCGTTCCCCCGGCTCGAAAGCCGTTGTTGTACTTTGGCGGAGAGGTTGAGGATAGCCGGGGTGTTTGTTTTCTATACCCTGATAAATACCGGAAAAGCACCGAAAGAGAAAGGAAAAATAACGGTTTTCTTGATTTTTCAAACCCTGTGATGGCATTATTATGGTAATTAATGTCGGCTGTTTCGATATTAATTTTTTTAATTTTTTTTTACCTGTGAGCGAGGTTGTGGATGAGCAGCGAAGCCAGTAAACAAAACCGACTTACCATTCTTCTGCCCGCCGGTCGCCTGCCCCTGCCGGTGATGGCCAAGGCCTACGAACTGGCCCAGCGTTACGGCCTGGAAGTTTATCTTTCCACCCTGCAGAACCTGCGCCTGATGGGCCTGGATGAAGAACAGCTGGCCCAGGCCAGGGCCGAGCTGGCGCCCTTTGGGGTGGATTTCAAGGGGCCGGGCAAATTTCCCACCCCCCGGGTCTGCATCGGCCGGCGGGACTGCAGTGCCGGGGTCCAGGAGCCCGAAGAACTATCCCGCCGGCTCATGGATTATTTCCAGGAGCGCGGGCCTTTTAAGCCCAAGATCAAAATCGCCATTTCCGGTTGCCCTTTCTGCTGTTCCGGGGTCAAGACCACCGATATCGGCATCATGGGCACCAAAAAGGGTTTTGATATCTATGCCGGCGGCAAAGGCGGTCCCAACCCGGTGGTAGGCCGTCGTATCGCCCGCGGGGCCGACGCCGAACAGGTGATCGAGACCGTGGAAACCCTGCTGGCCTACCACGACCGCAAGACCGAGAAAAAACAGCGCATGGCCCGTTTGCTGAACGAAACCGATTTCCCTTTTCCGGAGGTTTAGCCCCGCAAGCGAAAAAAAGCGGCACCGGTGCCGCGCCGCCGGGCCGCTGTCGGGTTAAAAAAAATGCCATTTTCAGTTGACCGGCCTGTTTTATATGTAGTAAAAGCCGGCTACCCGTTAACCTGATTAGATTACCGGTAAGCGATCACGGGGCACCGCAGGTTGCGGCGATCGATCCGGCTCACGTACTTGATGTACGCATCGCCGTCTCGCTTGCCGCAACCTGCGGCATCCCGTGACCGCTTACCCCGTCGACCCCGTGATCAGGTACAATTACCGGCCTGGTGTTGTCGGCAGCCGCCGGTTTTTGCGCCAGCGGTCACAGGGTACCGTATCTTGCGGGATCGGGTGACTGCTTAACCATTGGCCGTCGTGATCATTGTTTTCTAAACGAACAGCTGCACCCATCTTCGGGCGATCAACCAGGCTTACGTACGCGGCGCTTGGCTGGCTTACCCGAATCCGGGGCACCGCTGAACGTTTACAGTCCGTTAAATCAACACTTGGTTGGCCCTGGTGAACGGTTACCTTATTTTTTTTGCAAGTCCATCAGATTTATGTATTTCCCAGTCCCCGTTGATTGTGGGCGCAGTTAACCCGAGGGTCCATGACATATTCTCTATTTGATTTTCTTCAGCTGATCGGTTCCCTGGGGCTTTTCATTTATGGGATGAAAGTCTTCAGTGATGGACTGCAAAAAGTGGCCGGCAACAAGTTGCGGGCCATTCTCAAGGGTATGACCCGCAACCGGCTGATGGGTATCACCACCGGTTTTGGTACCACCGCCATTACCCAGTCATCCACCACCACCACGGTCATGGTGGTGGGTTTTGTCAACGCCGGCCTGATTACCTTCATCGAGTCCACCGGGGTGATCATGGGGGCCAACATCGGCACCACGGTCACCGCCTGGATGGTCTCGGTCTTTGGCTTCAAGTTTCAGATCACTCCCATAGCCATCAGCCTGATCGGGCTCTTCTTCCCCTTTCTCTTTTTTAATAACGAAAAGCTGCGCCACATGGCCGAGGCGATGATCGGCTTTGGTGTTCTCTTTATCGGGCTGGACTTCATCAAAGGGGCGGTGCCCGGTATCGAAGAAAATCCGGAGATGTTCGCCTTTTTGAGCGGCTTTACCGATTTCGGTTTTGCCTCCGTTCTTTTATTCGTCCTGGTGGGGACCATTCTTACCCTGCTGACCCAGTCCTCTTCGGCCGCCACCGCCATTACCCTGGTCATGCTGGCCCAGGGTTGGATCACCTTTCCCATCGCCGCCGCCATGATCCTGGGGGAAAATATCGGCACCACCGTGACCGCCAATATCGCCGCCCTGGTGGGCAACGTCCAGGCCAAGCGGGCGGCCCGTTTTCACCTGTTCTTCAACGTCATCGGGGTTGGCTGGATGCTGCTGGTGATGAGTCCGTTTCTGCTGGGGATCGACTGGGTGATGCAAATGATTACCGCCGAAGGGCTGTCGGTGCTGACCGATGATCCCGCCGCCCGGACCAATGCCACCCTGGCCCTGGCGCTGTTCCACACTTCCTTTAACGTTATCAACGTATTGCTGATATTTGCCTTTGTACCCCTGCTGGTCCGGCTGGTGGAAATCATCCAGCCGGAAAAACCCGGAGAACGGGAGGGGTTTCATCTGCGCTATATCCATACCGGCCTGATGTCTTCGGCGGAGTTATCCATAGAGCAGGCCCAGCGGGAAATCCAGCAGTTTGCCGCGCTGATTGTCAAGATGCATTTTTCCTTTACCGGGCTGTTGTTCAAGGATGAGCAGAAACAGAAGAAGTTTCTGGAAAAGATTGAACAAAGGGAGAAAATTACCGATCGGCTGGAGCTGGAAATCGCCGAGTATCTGGTGCAGATCCTGGAAAACGCCAACCTGTCCCTGACCTCCATCAACCAGATCAGGCACATGCAGAACATGCTCCATGAGATGGAGCGGATGGGGGACATCTATTACGAGATGTCCAGAACCTATGAAAGGATCCTGGAAGACGGCCTGGATGTGCCCGAGGACGTGATGGATGAACTCCATGAAATGCTGCGGGCGGTGCATGAGGCCCTGGTTTTCATGACCCAGAACCTGCGGGATGTCACCGCCCGAGTGGATATGCAGAAGGCCGTCGAGTTGGAGCAGGGAATCAACAACCTGCGGGACTGCCTGCGTAACCGTCATTACGGCCGCCTTGAGCAGGGAGTCTATTCGCCCCGGATCGGAGTGATGTATCTTG
>PWOG01000246.1 GCA_003557565.1 Desulfobulbaceae bacterium | reverse complement strand
TCCGATCTCCGGATGATAGGTCAACTCGGGCAGGGCGGCCACCACCGCCGCTGCCTTCTCGGCATCCACCCTGGTGGCCAGAGTCGCTTCTCCCCCGGCCAGCAGCCTTTGCATGATCAGGGTAATCTGCTCGACGCTCTTTCCTTGCCCGAAAACAACTTCGGGAATCCCGGTTCGCAAACGCCGCTGATGGTCCAGATGAGCACACCCCAGTCTTTCCCCGGGCCAGTGCTTGAGGGCGGTCATCGCCCGGTCCACGGGACAGCGACCGGAAGCGACATCGGACAGCAGCTGTTGAAGGTTTTCTGTTTTCATAACGGCCAAATTACCAGGAAAAAGCCTGTACGCAAAGGGCAAGTAACATACGGCTGCTATTCACACCACACCTCGGGAGAACATGGTTTGGTGTTGTCATAAAGCGACCCTTCCGGTAAACTCGTTTTTTATCGCCGACACAGCAGCACGGCTGCCGAAAACTTCCCCTTGACCGCAGGCCATTTACCAATGTCGATCACCCCTCGCACCTGGCTTAAGCTCACCGTCCAGTGTCCCGCCCACCAGGCCGACGCCGTTGCCGCCCTGTTGGCCTCCTGCAGTTCCGGTGGAGTCGAGTATGGATATACCGGTTTTGAACAGGACGTCTCCCAGGAGGAAATCAGCGTCTACCTGGAACCCGACGACAGCCTCGACGACCACCTGCAAACCATCAACGATTTTCTTGAACACCTCCGGCGGCAGGATCAGACCTTGTCGATACCCGCGCCCAGAACCGAAGTGATCGCCGAAGAGGACTGGAACGCGACCTGGAAAAAAGAGTTTACCCCCTTTGCCGTGACTCCGGGGCTGATAATCAAGCCCTCCTGGGAATCATACACTTCGAGCCCCGGCGAGCAGGTCATCGAAATGGACCCGGGACAGGCCTTTGGCACCGGCCATCACGCCAGCACCCGGCTGGCCCTGCAGCTGCTAAAACCCCTGTTTGCCAAGCCCGCATCCCCCGACTCCATTCTGGACGTCGGCTGCGGCACCGGCATTCTGGCCATGGCAGCGGCCCTGTGGGGCGCAAAAAGGGTCGTTGCCACCGACAACGACCCCATGGCCGTGGAAGCCACCCGGGACAACAGCCGGAGAAACCAGCTCAACGACATCATCCAGGCCGACATTACCCCCTTAAATGAAATCGATACCCCCTTCCCGGCGGTGCTGGCCAACATAACCGCCGATGTGCTGCTGGCAATGGCCGCCGATCTGGTGCGCCTGGTAAACTCCGGCGGCCACCTGATCCTGGCCGGTATCCTGGCCGGCGACCAGGAGGCCGAGATCGGCCGGCGCTTTCAGGAACTTGGCATGATCACCATTGAGCAGCCGCACCAGGATGAATGGGTGGCCTTTCTTTTTAGAAAAACCTAAGAACGGCAACCATGAGACGTTTTTTTATCGACCCCCGAAACATCCATGAAAGCCAGGCTACGCTGACGGGAACCGACGCCCATCACCTGCACCGGGTGTTGCGCCTGGGCCCCGGCCAGGAGGTGGAACTTTTTGACGGTCTCGGGATGGTTTACCAGGCTCGCATCGATACCATCGAACCCGGCCTGGTGAAACTGACCCTGACGGCGGCCAGCGACACCCCGCCAAAGGGGCTTGCCATCCACCTGGGCCAAGCCATGCTCAAGGGTAAAAAAATGGACCTGGTGGTTCAAAAATGCACGGAGCTGGGGGTGCGCTCCCTGCTTCCCTTCACTTCCCAGCACACCAAAACCCCGGCCCCGGCGGCGGCAAAGATCGATCGCTGGCAGCGGATCATCCTGGAGTCCTGCAAGCAGTGCAACCAGCCCTGGCCCCCGACCTGCCGTCCACCCCAAACCTTCAGCGAGTTGCTGGCGGCGGCTTCCGAGTTCGATCTTTGCCTGATCTGCTGGGAACAACCCAACGCTCCGCCTCTGAGCGCCATGGCCGACAAAGTCATCCTGCCGGGCTCGATTCTGGTCCTGATCGGCCCGGAAGGAGGGTTCAGCGGGGAAGAAGTGGAAGCCGCCCAAAAGGCGGGTTTTCTGCCCATCGGTTTAGGCCCCCGGATCTTGCGGGGGGAAACCGCCGCCATCGCCATTATCGCCCTGCTGCAATACATTTTCAACGATCTGGATTAAAATCCCGGATTCATATTCGCTCCTCCTTGCCTGCGATTAAGACCGGACATTTTGCAACCAGTGTCTCCACCCGCGTTCGGTAACACATGGAAAGGCTTGCTTAAATCAGTCAATTTTTAATCTTGACAGAAGCATAAATGTCAGGCTAAAGAGTCTTATAATTAGTTAGCGAGAACCAGTCAGGGGGGGGTATTTTCTCAGCAGTTCAGCGTCCACCGCATCTTATAGAACGGTCGGCCAGGGTCACGTCCACGTAGTTCGCGGCTCCGGACCGCAAGATCAACCCTGCGGCATGCTGACAATGATCACTGCCAATTATATCGCCATGACCAGCATCACAGGACACCGCCAACGAGACGTCCTGACCGGCCCACTTGATGCCCCCTCAACTGTCCCAGTAGCCGCAAACCGCAGCGCTTCGTGATCGCTTTCCCATAAGTTGCCAGTACATCAGAGAGCAGGCAACCGGCTTCATCCTGCGCAGGGTTCCACACCCGGAACTGCCCCAGAAAGGCATGTCCGTTTATTTCCCCTGGTCCACATCCTGTAATTATCACGTTTTTTGGGAGAAGTGCATGAAGATAGACATCGGCCCCATCACCAGGATCGAAGGGCATCTCAACGTACAAACCACGGTGGAGAACGGGGTGGTGACCGACGCCCGTTGCGAGGGCGAGATGTTCCGGGGCTTTGAAATCTTCCTCCGGGGGCGCGACCCGCTGGACTCCCAGCAGATTACCCAACGGATCTGCGGGGTCTGCCCGTACGCCCACGCCATCGCTTCCTCAATGGCCCAGGAAAACGCCTACCGCCTGAGCGTACCACCAAACGGCCGGATTCTGCACAACCTGATCCAGGGAGCCAACCATCTGTATGATTACCTGCTCCATTTCTACCAACTATGTGCCCTCGATTACGTCGACATCACCTCCGTCCTGGAATATTCCGGCAAAGACCCGGAGTTGAGCAGAGTCAGAGACTGGGTCCGGGCGGAGATCGATTCCGGCCAGCGCTACCCCGCCACCCCGTTCCTTCCTCGGCTATCCGGCCGTTACCTTAACGACCGGGACACCAACCTGGGGGCCATCAAGAACTACCTGGAAGCAATGAGCATGGAAAAGAAGGCCAACCAGGCGGCGGCCATCTTCGGCGGCAAATTCCCCCATGCCACTTCCATCTTCCCCGGCGGCTGCACCCAGGAGGCCCGGGTGGACCTGATTGTTCCCTACCAGTCACTGATCAGCGAGGTTCGCGACTTTATTCATAACAAGTATATCCCCGACGTGCTGGCAGTGGCCGGCGCCTTTCCCGAATACTGGGAGATCGGCCGCAGCCGGGGCGGGTTTCTCTCCCATGGCCATCTCCCCCTGGGGCCTCGGCCCGACAATGAACGGCTGCTGGCAGCGGGGGTAATGTTCGACGGCCGGGTGGAGGCGGTGAATTTCGACCAGATTCGCCAGCACGTGAACAGCTCCCTCTACTCATCCCCCACCAATCTACAGGTTCGCGATGCCGCCATTACCCCCCAGCCCGACAAGAGCGGCGCCTATTCCTGGATCATGGCCCCCCGCTACGCCGGCAAAATGGTTGAGGTGGGCCCGGCGGCCCGGATCATGGTGGATTACGCCCAGGGCCACAATCAGGCCGTCAAGGAATTGACGGACCGCCTCACCGGCCGGGCGGGGGTAAGGGTGTCACAGCTCAACTCGGTCATGGGCAGACACCTGAGCCGGGCCATCCTGGCGGCGGTACTGGCCGATTTTCTGCTGGAAGAAAGCCAACGGCTCACCCCCGGCGAACCGACCATGGCGGCAATCGACCCGCCCGCCTCGGCGGAAGGCTTCGGCGCCACCGAGGCATCCCGGGGCGCCCTGCTCCATTACATCCGCATCGAGAACTACAAAATCGCCAAGTATGAGTGCGTGGTGCCCACCACCTGGAACGCCTCGCCCCGTGACGACCAGGGACAACCGGGAGCCATGGAATCGGCCCTTATCGGCACCAGGGTGAACAACCCCGAGGAGCAGATTGAATCAAAGCGCATCGTCCGTTCCTTCGATCCCTGCCTGGCCTGCGCTGTTCACTGATTACCGTGGTTTCAAGGAGAGAATATGTTTAATCGCCGTGACTTTCTCAAGCTGGCCGCCGCCCTGGCCGCCGCCTTTGGCGGTGGCCAGGGCGGCGGACTGGCCCCGCAGGCCCGGGCCGCCCTGAATAAAATCGATCCCCGTAGGGTTCCCAAGCTCCTCTGCCTCCAGGGACTTTCCTGCACCGGCTGCTCCATTTCCCTGCTCCAGGCGGAAACGCCGTCGGCCATGAGTATGATCACCCAGTATTCACAACTGGTCTTTCACACCGATCTTTCCTCCACTTCCGGCGCCCAGGCCATGGAACTGATCAACGCCTTCATCGATGGCGAGGCCGGCGATTATGTCCTGGCCATCGAAGGCGCTATCCCCGAGGATATGCCCTCGGCCTGCATCATCGACCACAAACCTTTTGCCCACTACCTGGAGCGGGCCGCCGTCACCATGAGCGGCGCGGTGGCCATCGGCTCCTGTGCCTGCGACGGCGTGATTCCGGCGGCTGAGGGCAACCCCACCGGCGCCATCGGACTGGCGGAATTTTACCGTAAACGCAACATCAACCGGCAGGTGATCAACATCCCGGGATGCCCGGTTCACCCCGACTGGGTCTGGCACACCATCAACCACCTGGTCCTGGCGGGCAGCCCGAAGCTGATCAACGGCTCCCCGGAAGCCTTTTTCGACCGGCGGCTGCACGAGCACTGCCCTCGTTATTACGACTTCCAGGAAGAAAATTTTGCCAAAAAACTCGGTGACCGCGGCTGCCTGTTCAAACTGGGCTGCCTAGGTCCCATCACCTTTGCCGACTGCCCCACCCGCCGGTGGAACGGGGGTCATTCCTGGTGCGTAAACGCCAACGCCCCCTGCATAGGCTGCGCCTCCCCCAGGTTTGCCCGGCAAAAAAGCCTGCCCTTCTATCGCCTGTCCGAAGGGAAAACCAGCCGACGCTCCTAACCAAAGTCACAGCCAGGGAGAATCATTGACATGCCAGGTCAAGTCCAATGCCAACATTCCGTTATCACCAGGGTGATGACGGCGGTCCTTGTCGTTCTCGCCGTGGGCCTCATCGGCGGAACCGTTTTTCTGCACAGCTTTGTCAAACAGCGGCTGACCGGCAATTACCTGGATTCGGTCCATACCATTTTCGACACCTTCGAAGACGGAGTCAAGGGCTCCCTGGAACGGGGGCAGATGAAAACTTTTCTGCAACTGCTTTATACCCAGAACGAAATCGACGGCATAATCGACGCCTCCCTCTACGACCCCGCCGGCCACCTCAACCTTTCCTCCACCGACAGCGCCCTGGCGGAGCGGGAAATCAACCCGGAAATCAGACAACGGCTGAGCGCGATGACCAAGATAGAAGAACACCGGGGAAATCATCTCAGGATCTACGGCCCCCAGCCGGTGGTGCCGGACTGCATCCGCTGCCACACCGACTGGCGTGCAGGTGAAAGCGGCGGCACCCTGGCAATGAGCTACGATCTCAGCCGGCTCAACGCCACCCTGCGCAACCTGACCTTATTCCTGGTCATCGGCTGCCTGACCCTGCTGGGGCTGGTCAGCGCTTCCATCGCCTACGCCATGAACCGCCTGATCAGCCGGCCCGTCGACACGCTGATTGATGACCTGCAAGCCAGCGCCGGTGAGGTTTCCCACAGTGCTCACCAATCGGCGTCCTCGGGCCAGAACCTGGCGGACCGGGCCTCCCAGCAGGCGGCGGCACTGGAGCAGACCAGCGCTTCCATCGAGGAGCTGTCCTCCATGACCACCATGAACGCCGACAGCGCCGCTTCGGCCAACAACCTGATGACCGAGGCCAACCAGGTAATGACCGAGGCCAACCAAGCCATGGCCCAGCTGACCGAGGCCATGCGAGAGATCACCAGCGCCAACGAGGAAACCAGCAAGATTATCCAGACCATCGACGAAATCGCCTTTCAAACCAACCTGCTGGCCCTCAATGCCGCAGTTGAGGCGGCCCGTGCCGGTGAAGCCGGAGCCGGGTTCGCGGTGGTGGCCGACGAGGTCCGCAACCTCGCCATGCGGGCGGCGGAGGCCGCCAGGCAAACCACGGAGCTGCTTTCCACCACTAACAACCGGATAAAACGCGGTTCTCACCTGGTGAACAACTCCGACCAGTCGTTTAAAAGCGCGGCCCACAAGGCCGAGGAAACCGCCGGTATTTTAAGAGAAATCGCCACCGCCTCCAAGGAACAGTCCCAAGGCATTCGCCATATTTCCATGGCCATCAACGAGTTGGACAAGGCCACCCAGGACAATGCCACCGAGGCCGAACAACAGTCCCAACTGGCCCAGACCATGGAGGAGCAGGCGGATCAGCTCAATCAGTGTGTCGACACCCTGATAACCATGATCAAGGGCATGGAACGCGAATAAAGGGCTCAGCCCTGGGACTTGCGCCAGAGCCGCAGCAGATTGGCCCGGGCCTGGGGGTCGTCGATATCGGCGATCATGGCGGCAAATTCCGCTTCCCGGGCCGGATCAGGGGTTTTTGGGGGTGGTTCTGGCTTAAATTCCGGCGTTTGTTCCCGGTCCAGTTCTCGGGCCAGGGAGGGATCGAAACGGAAACGCAGGCCGGTGACCTTGCGCTCGGTTTGCAGGTAATTGTTGACCGCCTCCAGCAGGGCCGTTTTCTCAAACTGCAGCTGCTGCCCCCAGACCGGATCCGTCACCCGTACCCACAACACCGAATCCCTGATCACTTCCGGACGACATACGGCGGCGATTTCCTCACCCACCACCTCAGGCCAGGCAAGAAACACCTCGTGCTGGGCCAGGCGCGAGCGCCAGTCCCTGGTCGACGCCAGCCCTCCCAGCATCTCGCCAAGGCGGCTTATTTTGTTGTTTTCTTTCATTTTAATTAACCCCAACAAGTCCCTCTGGCTGCCGCTGCGGCACGTTTACCTTGCCCATTACTTGAGAAACCATTATAAAGAGAGATTTTCGTTCTCAGCTTTCAAGCATCGGCAAGGGCCCAAGCCACGGCCGGACAGATCATCAAAGCAAACCGTGGAATGTTTCGGTTCAGCCACCCGGTTCAACAAATACACAAATTCTACTCTCTTTATAAGGATAACAAAATCATGGGATTTCGTTGCGGCATTGTCGGCCTGCCCAATGTGGGCAAGTCCACCATTTTTAACGCCCTGACCAGGGCCGGCATCGAATCGGCCAATTACCCCTTCTGCACCATTGAACCCAACGTGGGCATGGTTCCGGTACCCGACCAGCGGCTGGACAAACTGGCGGACATGGTCAACACCAAAAACAAGGTCAACGCCAGGATGGAATTCGTCGATATCGCCGGACTGGTCAGTGGCGCCAGCCAGGGCGAGGGCCTGGGCAATCAGTTTTTGGGCCATATCCGCCAGGTGGATGCCATCGCCCACGTGATCCGCTGTTTCGTCGACGACAACATCGTCCATGTGGGAGAGTCCATCGACCCGCTGCGGGACCGGGATATCATCAACACCGAATTGATTCTCGCCGATTTGGAAAGTGTACGCAAGCGTCTTGACAAAACCCGGCCTCAGGCCAAGTCCGGCCAGAAAGGGGCCAGGGAACAGCTGGCCTTTCTGGAGGCCATGGAAAAGCACCTGGACCATGGACTGCCGGCCCGCACCATGGAACTTGACGACACCGGCCGGGAATTGCTGCGGGAGTTGTTTCTGCTCAGCGCCAAACCGGTGCTCTACGTGGCCAACGTCGCCGAGGCGGAGATCAACAGCGGCAACCCCTGGGTGGAGGAACTCAAACAGGCCGCCGCCGAGGAACAGGCCTCCCTGGTCATGATCTCCGGGGCCATTGAAGAGGAACTGAGCCACCTGGATGAAGCCGAACGCACCGACTTCCTGGAAGATCTGGGCCAGAGCGAACCCGGACTCAACCGATTGATCCGCACCGGCTATGAACTGCTGGGGTTGATCACCTTTTTCACCGTAGGCGAAAAGGAAACCCGGGCCTGGACCGTGGTCCGGGGCAGCAAGGCTCCCCAGGCCGCCGGGGTGATCCATACCGACTTTGAACGGGGTTTTATCCGGGCCGAAGTTATTTCCTGGCAGCATCTCATCGACTGCGGCAGCGAAAGCAAAGCCAGGGAAAAAGGTCTGATGCGCCTGGAAGGCAAGGACTACACTGTCCAGGACGGCGATTGCGTCAACTTTCGCTTCAACGTCTGAATTTTTATAATTGAACTAGTACAACAAACTCTTACCAAGGAGTACCACAATGCTGAAAACCAACCGGGAGCAACTGGTCTGTCAATCGGTGATCGGCGAAATCACCTCGCCCCTGGGCGGCGTCAACCCTTACCGGATCAGTCCCGACGGCCATTCCGACGTCTACCCCGGGGTCGGCGGCATCACCTATAATCTGCGCATCGGCGACCCCGCCTGCGGACTGTTTGCCGATCACGTGGAACCAGGGGTCTCCATCAGCAACTTTACCAAATTCCAGGTCCAACCCGGTCCCAACCGGGCCCTCAACCTTTACTCCTGCGCCGGCAACCAGGCCACCGTGGTCACCGGCGATGCCAAGGGAGAGAAAGGGCGGGTCACCGGCAAACACGGGGGCATCGAGCATGTTCTGCTTGATTTCCCCCCCGAGGTTCTGGAAAGACTGGTAATCGGCGACAAGATCCAGATCAAGGCCTTTGGTTGCGGGCTTAAACTGACCGATTGGCCGGATCTTAAAATCATCAACCTGGATCCTGACCTGCTGGCGGCCCTGCCGGTCAAACCGGCAGAAAACGGCAAACTGCAGGTGCCGGTGACTCACCTGGTACCGGCGGCCATCATGGGCTCCGGCCTGGGGTCCCCCCACAGCCACAGCGGCGACTATGATATTCAGCTTTTTGACCGGCCCACGGTGGAAAAGTTCCAGCTCGACAACCTTCGGCTGGGGGACTTCGTCGCCATCACCGACGCCGATGCCGCCTATGGCCGGGTATACCGCAGCGGCGGCATGGTAATTGGGGTGGTGGTCCATTCCGACTGTGTCCTGGCCGGCCACGGCCCCGGAGTGATGGTGGTAATGGCAGCCGGAGGCGGCGAAATAGAGCCGATTATCGACGACCAGGCAAACCTGGTTCATTACCTGCCCAAGCTGTAACACTTTGTGGTCACCAGCCCGGAGCCTATCACCCGGATTTTGCTGGCCCACCGCCAGCGCTGTGGAGTTTTTTTTTGCAACTATTTGATAAATAAGGTTATATTGTCCCAAACAAATCATCATTAATGATCCGGGTACTTTATCTTGATAAACAATAAAACCATTTTAATCGTCGACGACTCCGCCATGATCCGTCGCATTGTCAGTCAACTGGTCCGGCAACTGGGCTACCAGGCGACGGCGGTGGAAAACGGGCAACAAGGGGTGGAGACCGCCATTGCAACCGGGCCGGACATGATAATCATGGATATCGAGATGCCGGTACTAGACGGCATCCAAGCAACCCGACAGCTGAAGGCCGACCAGCGAACCGCCTCCATTCCGGTAATCTTTTTTACTTCCCTGGGCAGCGAGGAAAACATCAGTCAGGCCAAAGCCGTCGGCGGCGATGGGTTTCTCAATAAACCCATCTGCCGGGAAGAGCTGAGCAAAACCGTCAACAGTTTCTTTTCCCAGGAGATGCCGCAGTCATGAGTTCCATCAATGACTACCTGTTCGATACGGAGTTCCTCGACCTTTCCCTCCAGTACCTCAGCGAAACCCTGAATCTTCAGGTCATGGTGCTGGACAGCGACGGTCAGGTGCTGCTCACCAAAGGCCAGGCCAACGGCGCGATCAGCCGTTATTATTCCTTTAAATATCAGCATGATATCGGTGGCCTCACTTGCAGCGCCGCCGACCAGCAAACCCTGCAGACCGCCGAGCCTCATATCTCTTACTGCCTGGCAGCCATGAACAGCCAGCTCCAGCGAGACGAGGAATTGCGTGAAACCAGCGAGGAAATGCTGGATCTGGCCGGACAGCTCAGCTTCCTCAGCAAGGTTTCCCGTAAAATCATCGGAGTGGAAGAGCTTGAGGAGTGTTACCGGATTATTCTCCAGGAAATATCCAAGGCCATCAAGGCCGAACGGGCCTTTTTCCATACCCGGGGCCGGTGGGACCATGAGATCAGGGTCAGGATCAATATCACCCCTGAAAAGGAAATGGCTATCCGGGGATACGAATGCCTGCGCCGCCATGAAGAGACCGGCCACACCGTCATCTGCACCCTCGATGACGACATCTCCCTGCTGTATTCACCGATCCGGGAGAAGGACAACAAAATCAGCGGCCAGATGTACTTCCTACGTTCCCCGAACCAGCGCCCCTTCAACGCCTACGAAAAGAAATTTGTCGGCATCATCGAAAACATCATCTCCCCGACCTTTGAAACCCTGCGCCTGTACGACAGTCTCCAGGATCTCTATCTGAACACGGTCAAGGCCCTGGCCGCCGCCATCGACGCCAAGGACGAGTACACCCACGGTCATTCCTTCCGGGTGGCCAAATATGCGGTGAGCATCGGCCAGCAGCTTTCCCTTGCCAGCAAGGATGTCAACGATCTGGAAATCGCTGCCTATATGCATGACCTGGGCAAGATCGGGGTTTCAGAATCAATCCTGGGCAAACCGGGAAAACTGACCACCGAAGAATTTTGCCATATTCAACAGCACCCTGTGTTCACCGACAAGATCCTGCAGCCCATCCATCTGGCCAATCACATTATCCAGGGCGCCATCCAGCACCACGAACGACTGGACGGCACCGGTTATCCATTGGGCCTGGCCGGGCCGGAGATATCCCTGTTCGGCCGGATCATCGCCGTGGCCGATGTCTTCGACGCCCTTACCTCCAAGCGACCATACCGCGACGCCATGCCGGTGGAAACCGCCCTGAAGATACTTTGCAACAATGTGGACAAACAGTTTGACCGCGCCGTGGTGCTGGCTCTGATCCAGGCCCTGCAGAACAAAATGCCCGGCAGTGATCTGGAAGTGGTCAACAATGCCCTGAAATTCGACGCTCTCCAGAATCTCAATCATTTCCTGGTGGAACTGGCTGATTTTATAACCGCCCCTAAACCGGGACCAGACATCAGGCAAACCAACTGGCCCGACCGCCGGGCAAGCCGATGACCGTTGCGCCCAAAGGCTGCTTGGCAACCCGACGTACCGGGCATTTTTACACCTTGCCGACCGGACGGTTTTTACTGTATTTTGCCGGCCCAGAACACAGCGCCAATCACATAAGAAGGAACATATCAGCATGAATGACCGCCAGCGCCTGCAACAGATCCTCCTGGAAAAATCCTATCGCCAAGGAACTTTTAAACTCTCCTCGGGCAAGGAGTCAGACTTTTACATCGATGGCAAGCAAACCACCCTGGATGCCGAAGGCGGTTATCTCTGCGGCAAGCTGCTGTTTGAAGTGATCAAAAAGAGTCCGGAAAAAATCCAGGCCGTGGGGGGAATGACCCTGGGGGCGGATCCCATCGTTACCGCGGTTTCGGTGGTCAGCTTCCTGGAGAAGGCGCCGATACCGGCCTTCATCGTCCGCAAGGAATCCAAGCAGCACGGCACCGAAGCGTACCTGGAAGGCCAGAGCAATCTGCCCGAAAAAGCGGTGGTGGCCCTGGTGGAGGACGTGGTTACCACCGGCGGCACACTGCTCAAGGTAATCGACCGGGTACAGGCTCAGGGCTACCGGGTCGGCCTGGTGGCAACCATTGTCGACCGCGAAGAGGGCGGCGCCGAGGCCCTGGCCGCCAAGGGCCACCGGCTGCAGGCCATCTTCACCCGCCAAACCCTGCTGAGCGAACAGGACAAATAATGGCCACCAGCATTGCTACCACCATGTCCTGCCCCGACTGCGAGTCTGCTCTGGCACTCCTGCGTTCCTGCGGCCGGGTGCAGATGGAATGCCGGCAGTGCCGGCAGCGGTTCCAGATCCATGAAGTGGCCCATCGGCTCGATGAACAGACCGAAGAGATACTGTCGCGGTGGAACTGCATAATTTACGACTAAAAAACGTCCAGCAGTGCCGCAGATTGCGGCGATCAGCCCGGCTTGCGTACCCGGTGTACGCGGCGCCGGGCTGATCACCACAATCTGCGGCACTGCTGGACGTTTTTGTTTTTTTGTTTATTTAAGCTTGGTTGATCGCCCGAAGGTGGGGTGCGGCTGTTCGATTACTCTGATTTTTTACCACTCCAGGCGCAAAATGCCGTCCAACGGTTCGACCCGGGAGATCTTGACCGATACCACGTCGCCGGGCTCAATGCTCAACCCCCGGCCCGGGGGCAGGTCGGCTTCCAGCAGGCAATCGGTGAGCACCACCGTTACCCGCCGGGGCCCGCGGGTTACCACCAGGACATCCACCCGCTGACCGACCCGGCTTTGCAGGTATTTCAACAGCCAGTATCGCTGACGATCACGCTTTACCTGGTTGAGCCGCCCCTGGGTGGTATTGATGGCGGCCACGAAATCCAGCATGTCCTGCTCGGCGAAGACCGCTCCTTTTCTGGCCTTGAGCCCGTGCACCTGATGCTGCATGGCCAGATCCAGCAGGCGGCGGATGGGCGAGGTGATGGTGGTGTAGCTGGCCGCCCCCACTCCGCTGTGCCGCTCAGGGCGAGTCAGCAACTGACCGGGCTTGAGCTGCTTACGCTGGCGCCAGATGGTGAATATATCCTGGTCATAACCTTGTACCAGCCGCTGATGGGGCTCGGCCTGACTGCGGAACAACCCGGAGACCTGCTGCTGGGCCACATACTCGGCGGCCATCATGTTGGCCAGAACCATCATTTCCGAGACCAGCAACCTGGCGGGAATATCGACATCCTCCAGGCTGACCTCCGGGTTGCCTTCCTGATCGATGCTGATATTGACATCGGGGATGGGCAGCAGCAGGGCGCCTGCCTCCAGGCGACGGCGGCGCAGGTTTTGGCTCAGGGCCAGGAGATCCTGCAGGTCCCCATCGGTGGACAGCAGCTGTTCCACCTGCTCGTAATCAAGCCGGCGGGCTACCCGGATCACACTGGCCACGATCCTGGAGGAGACGATGTCGCCCTCGGGGGTCAGGGTCACCAGAAAACTCATGGCCGGGCGATCCCGACCGGCCACCAGGCTGCAGAGATCCTCGGAGAGCCGTGGCGGCAGCATGGGCACCTGCCCTTCGGGAAAATACAGCGAGGTCACCCTCTCAAGAGCCGCCTTGAACAGGACCGATCCGGGTTTAACATAGTGGGCCACGTCGGCGATGTGGATCCCCACCACGAAATTTTCCCCCTGTCGTTCCAGGTGCAGGGCGTCGTCAAGATCGCGGGTGGATTTGCCGTCTATGGTCAGCACCGGCAAATCACGCAGATCCTTACGTCCACTGGCCAGCAGGGTGTCGGCATCGGCCTCGCTGATCGCCTCCGCCGCCGCCAGTTCCTCGTCGCTGAATTCCACCGCTACTCCGGCCTTCAGCAGGGGAACATTTTCGTCGGGGCGCCAAATACCGACCCCCACCAAGAGATGATAGATATCATGGGGCCGGGTCAACTTTGAGCGTTTGAGCAGTTCCCGGGCCAGGTCGCTTTCTTCGGCGTCATTGGCAAAAAGGTAATAGTCCCGCAGCAGCGCAAGACAACGCTGGCGCTCCGGCCAGGCAGCGGCATCAACATCCACCGGCCCGCTGTTATGGGCAATGGCGACGGGGGGCTCCACCTGACTTACAGTGGCGGCAAAGAGGGCCTGCAGACGGCGGGCACCGTCGGCCAGCAGGGCCTCGCGCTGCCTCTCCCGCTCCTGACGGGCCTGCAACTGCTCCACTACCTCGACGGGATGAACCATGACCTGGCCATCCTTGTACTTGAAATAGAGACGGTCCACAAAAACAGCTCGCAGAAAGGCCGCCACCTGGTCATCATCGACTTCGCCGCCAAAGCTTAGCTGGGCCAGGAAAAGAGGGCTGAAAAACTGGTCGGACTCGGCGGCGGCCAGCTCCCAGACCGTTTCAATTTCAATGCCCTCGGTCAACTCCCGCCGGTGCTGATCAACTTCCTGTAACCGCCGGCGTTGCTGTTCCCGGGACATGGTTGAAGGCAGAGAATACCCGGTGCAATGAACCACCCGGTTCCGGGGCAGGTTAAGTTCCCGGCCGTTTTGGTTAAAAACACGCAAGCGATTGGCGGCGATATCCACCACCACACCGCAAATAAACTTGCCCTGTTCGACATACTCAACGATATTTCCTGAAGAAACCATAGATTATCTAAATACGGGTTAACGGTATATTGGTTAAAAGCAAGCCTTTCCCTCTAACAGGAATCGCTTTACTTGTCACTGTAAACGTTTGCCGGCGGCATACCCCCAAAGTTTTTAGCCTTACCCTCAACGCTTCCGGCCGAACCTGTACATCCAGGGAGGACAAGCGAGCCTGAAAAGGTTAAACTACGATATTAAAATCACCCATCCGCAAAAGGAACAAGCATGACCCACAACAACTCACCCGAAGAGATTATCTGCGGCTTTGTGGCCCTGGTCGGGCCGCCCAATGCCGGCAAATCGACCCTGCTCAACAACCTGCTGGACCAGAAGATATCCATCGTCTCCCCCAAACCCCAAACCACCCGCAACCGGGTGCTGGGAGTATTCAACCGGGATGACTGCCAGATTGTTTTCCTGGATACTCCCGGCCTGCACCATGCCCGCAGCCGACTCAACAGTGAAATGGTCAAAATCGCCCGCAACACTTTGGCCGAAGTGGACGCGGTGGCTTACATGATCGACGTCAGTGCCCCGGAAGCCGACAGCCGACCGGAACACCGGGAGCAGGCAGGCCGGCTGCTGAAGCGGGCGGGCCTGCCAACCCTGCTGCTTTGCAACAAGATCGACCGGATCAACAAGGAAAAACTGCTGCCCATTATTGCCGCCTGGCAGGAGACTTACCCGTTTACCGCCATCATCCCTCTGTCCGCCCTGAGCGGCGAAGGCCAGGAATTTCTGGTGGACCGGCTGCGGCAACTGCTGCCCAAGGGTCCGCGCCTGTTTCCCGAGGATATTCCCACCGACGCCAGTGAACGTTTTATCTGCGGGGAGATTATCCGGGAAAAGATCATGTTGCTGACCAGGGATGAACTGCCCTACTCCACCGCCGTGATCATCGACAGCTTCCGGGAAGAACCCGGATTGACCACCATCGACGCCACCATCATGGTGGAGAAAAATTCCCAGAAGGGGATCATCATCGGTGGCAAGGGCCGGATGCTGAAACATATCGGCCAGACCGCCCGACGGGAAATCGAGGCCATGCTGGGCACCAGGGTACTGCTGAAACTGTGGGTTAAGGTGCAGAAAAACTGGACCGGCAACATCAGAATTCTGCGTGAGCTGGGGATCCATGAAGGCAACCAATAACCCCCCTGTCAACGTCCCTGGGGCTGACCGTCGCTGGCTGACCGGGCAGTGATGCGACAATGGTATTTACCATACCGCAGTCATTCATTGAACATCGTGGCAAAAAACGCTATAACCAGCCCAATTAAAAATTTATCATCCAATCCACCAGGAGAACTATAGTATGAGCACCAGCGATGTTCGCGTTCGATTCCCACCCAGTCCCACCGGGTATCTCCATATCGGCGGCGCCAGAACCGCTATTTACAACTGGCTGTTTGCCAGAAAACACGGCGGCAAAATGGTACTGCGCATCGAAGATACCGACGCCGACCGCTCCACCGAAGACTCCATCCGGGGGATCATCGACGGCCTGGAATGGCTGGGTCTGGACTGGGACGAGGGCCCTTATTTTCAATCCGCCTACGCCGCCGAACACGCGGCGGCGGCGGAAAGACTGCTGGCCCAGGGGAACGCCTACAAATGCTTCTGCAGCAAGGAAGAACTGGAAGCCCGCCGGGAGGCGGCGGTCAAGGCCAGGGCCGACTACCGCTACGCCGGAACCTGCCGCGATTTGAGCCCCGAGGAAGTGGCCAGCCGGGAGGCGGCGGGCGCGCCGTACGTCATCCGTTTCAAGGTTCCCCGGGGCGAAGGCGGGGTGGCCTTCAAGGACCTGGTTTATGGCGGTATCGAGCGGTCCTACAATGATATCGAGGATTTTGTCGTTGTCCGTTCCAACGGTCAGCCCCTGTACCTGCTCTGCAACGTGGTGGACGATATCCGTGACCGGATCACCCATGTCATCCGTGGCCAGGACGGTCTGACCAACACCCCGCGCCAGATTCTGCTCTACCGGGCGCTGGATGTGGAACCGCCGACTTTCGCCCATATGCCTCTGACCCTGGACCTCAACAAGGCCAAGATCTCCAAACGCAGTCACGGCGAGGTGGTGGCGGTGCAGTTTTACCGGGAACAGGGGTTCATCCCCTGGGCTCTGGTCAATTTCCTGGTGCTGCTGGGCTGGTCTCCCGGCGATGACCGGGAAATCTTCTCCCCCGAAGAATTGATTGAAGCCTTCTCCCTGGAGGGCATCAACAAGGCCAACTCCATTTTCAATTATCGCAAGGATGACCCCAAGTTCTTCACCGACCCCAAGGCCATCAACATCAATGCCCACTACCTGCGGACCATGCCGGTGGCCCAGCTGGCCGAACTGGTCAAACCGGTACTGGAGCGGGAGGGAATCTGGGATGCCGCCTACGAAGGGAAAAAACGGCAGTGGTTTGAACGGACCCTGGAGATGACCCGGGAACGTTTTCACACCTTAAAAGATTTCGCCACCCTGGGCCGGGCCTGGTTTGCCGACGATTTCACCATCGACGACAAGGCCCGGCAGAAGAATCTGCTTAAACATCCACAACTAATGGAGTGGCTGCCGGAACTGGCCGACCGGTTGGAAGCCCTGCCGATCATCACCCCGGAAGAGGCCGAGCGGGTGGCCCGGGAACTGGCCGAGACCCACGGAGTCAAGCCGGGAATCCCTGTCAACGGCGCCCGGGCGGTGATCACCGGCCAGATCAAAGGCCCCAGCATGTTCGAAGTTTTCGCCCACCTGGACCGGGACACGGTTATCCGCCGCCTGCGACAAGCACCGGAATATTTTTAAGTGATCACGGGATCCCAAGCGTAAGCGGTCACAGGGCGCCGCAGGTTGCGGCAAGCGGGACGGCGATGCCTACATCAGTATGTGAGTCGGCCCGATCGCCGCTTATGGCGGTGCCCTGCTATCGCTTACGAATATTTTGCCTAAACTGCGGACCAACCCGCCGCCACAGTCAAGAAGCCGTCTTTGGAGATAACAGGATGAGCGATTCCAAACCGCTGCCCACCGATTTTATCCGCTCCATCATCATTGATGACCTGGCCGCCGGCAAACACAGCCAAGTGGTCACCCGCTTTCCGCCGGAACCCAACGGCTATCTGCATATCGGACATGCCAAGTCCATCTGTCTTAACTTCGGCCTGGCCCAGGAATTCACCCCGGCCCGCTGCCACCTGCGCTTTGACGACACCAACCCCAGCAAGGAGGAAACGGAGTACGTCCAATCGATCAAGGAAGATATCCGCTGGCTGGGGTTCGACTGGCAGGAACACCTTTATTTCGCCTCGGACTACTTCGAGCAGCTGTACGAATACGCCGAACACCTGATCAAAAACGGCAAGGCCTATGTCTGCGAGTTAAACGCCGAAGAGATCCGGGCCGGACGGGGAACCCTCAGCGAACCGGGAAGCAACAGCCCCTACCGGGATCGCGCCATTGAAGAAAACCTCGATCTGTTCCGGCGCATGCGCGCCGGCGAGTTCCCCGACGGCGCCAAAGTGCTGCGGGCGAAAATCGACATGGCCTCGGGCAATCTCAACCTGCGGGATCCGGTGCTTTACCGGATAATGCACCGCAGTCATCACCGGACCGGGGATCAGTGGTGCATCTACCCCATGTACGATTTCACCCATCCGCTCTCCGACGCCCTGGAAGGGGTCACCCATTCCCTGTGCACCCTGGAGTTCGCCGATCACCGGCCGCTTTACGACTGGACCCTCGACAACCTGCCGGTGCCCTGCCGGCCCCGCCAGATCGAGTTCGCCCGCCTGAACCTGGCCTATACCGTGGTCAGCAAGCGCAAGCTGCTGCAGTTGGTCAACGAAGGTTTTGTGCAGGGCTGGGACGACCCCCGGATGCCGACATTGTCGGGTATCCGCCGCCGGGGTTATCCGCCGG
>PWOG01000164.1 GCA_003557565.1 Desulfobulbaceae bacterium | reverse complement strand
CCGCTGAAGGCGGCCATGGAGGCCGGGGTGTTTCTGGTCAAGCCCAATCTCCGGGAAGCCCAGGTTCTGTCCGGCAGGGACCTGCCGGACATGGAGGCCCGGTTGAACTTTGCCGAGGAATTGCGCGCCCGGGGGGCGGCCGAGGTGGTGGTGATAAGCCTGGGAAAGGATGGCGCGATCGTGGTGGCCCAAGACACCCGCCTGCACCTTCAGCCCCCCAGGGTGGAGGTCAAAAGCGCCGTGGGGGCTGGCGACAGCACCGTCGCCGGTCTGGCTTGGGGGTTGGCGCGGGGGGCGACCCTGGAGGAAGCCGCCCGTTTGGGTATTGCCGCCGGTTCCGCCGCCGTCGTTACCACCGCGACCACCTTGTGCCGCCGTGAAGATGTGCGGCGGTTGCTGGATCAGGTGCAGGTGGAGCGGCTTGACTGCGGCCTTGGTGAAGATAAGGGCGTTCAATTCGCAAATTACAAGCCCGGGACGATCGTGTTATAGAAAATAATTATTGTCAAAACAAGGCGGTCAGGTTAAAGCGGTAAGCCTTACTAAAAAGATTTAAGAAATTTTTTTATCTGGAGGCCGCCATGAGCACCGCTGAACCGTTTACCTACACCGCCGGGGAACTTTTCGAACAGATTTGCCAGGGTCCGGACTTTGTCCTGCTTGATGTTCGCAACGAAAAGGATTTTGCCAACTGGAGCGTTGAAGGTCCCAACTTCTTCCCCTATATCAATATTCCCTATTTCCATTTCATGGAGGATGTGCAGGACAGCCTGGCGAAAATCCCGGCGGGGGAAAAAATCCGCATTGTTTGCGCCAAGGAAGGGTCGGCCAAATACGTGGCGGACCTGATGTGTGAAAACGGTTTTGCCGACGTGGGCTACCTGCAGCAAGGCATCGTCGGTTGGGGTAACCTGCTGGCTCCCCGGCTGGTAACCCCGCCGGACGCCCCCTACCTCCTCTACCAGTTCAACCGGCCGGGCAAGGCCTCCTGCAGCTACCTGTTGATCGCCGGGGATGAAGGCATGGTTTTCGACCCGGCGCGCAATATCCAGGCTTACATCGACCTGGCCGCCAGCCACGGCGCCAAGATCACCCACAGCTTTGAAACCCACCGCCAGGCCGACTATATCTCCGGCGGCCCGGCCCTGATCCAGGAGACCGGCTGCACCATGCTGGTCAATAAACTGGACTTCGACGGGGCCGATTTCCCCTTCCAGGAGGTGGGTCACGATCAAGTGTTTCCCTTCAAGTCGGGCGGCCCGGAAGTAAAGGCACTGCACACCCCCGGCCACACCATGGGCAGCACCTGTTACCTGGTGGACAACAGGTACCTGCTCAGCGGCGATACCGCCTTCATCAACACCTCCGGCCGCCCGGATCTGGGCGGCAAGTGGGAGGCCTGGGCCCGGGAGCTTTACCTGACCCTGATGCTGCGTCTGCGCCACCTGGCCGATGAAACCGTGGTCCTGCCCGGACATTACACCTCCTGGGACGAGGCCGATGACCAGTTGCTGATTCGAGGCCGGTTGGGCGAGCTGCGCCGCCAGGTCACCGCCTTTCGGCTGCCCAACGAGAAGAAATTCGCTGAATTCATCCAGGACAACATGCGTCCTCAGCCCGGAGTTTACGCCGAAATCAGGCGGGTAAACGGCGGCTGGCTCAAGGTCAGCCCGGAGGAGGCCGACACCATGGACCTGGGCAAAAACGAATGCGGCGCCAGCAATTACGGCAAGGTTGGCGTCAGTGCCCAAGTGCAACGCAGTATGGACGAGGCCGACAGCCGGGCATAGACCCCACAACCAACACAGTAACCCCACAAAAAGGCGGGCACCCCGTACGGGTGACCCGCCGCAGTTGAACAACTGCAAGGTACCGGCGTTGCATGCTCTCAGCTGTCGAGTGTGTTCTGAGGCATGGACGTCGCCAGGCCAGGGGCTGGTTTCAGTGCGGCCAGGTCCGTCTTGAGCCGGGGGGGTAAAGGGGGGGCAGGCTGGGTTGCTGCCAGTGATCCAGCCCGCAGAGCCCCCGGCGGGGCCGGGGTGGAAAAGGCGAATCACCATGTTCAAGCGGAATTATCGGGGGCGGAAATTGCCGGTCTGGTGCCGAGTTCGAACCGGTTAATATTGAGGGAAGGGGCGACCTGTTAATCGACGGGGATGGACAATTGGGGGATATGCGCGTTTTTGATAATGAACTCTTCCAGCTTTTCCATTTGGCTTTGGCTCATGTCGCCGAATTGCAATCTTCGCTTCCTGAACAGGTTTTTGCCTTTGTCAAGGGGGGTGATCGCAAAGTCGGAAACGGTTGTAACGGGCAATTCGTGCAGAAAGAGATCGGCGTCAAAAATCATTCCTTCCCGGGGCAGTTCCCCGTTGTCGGGGGTGTTGCCTAGGTAGGTGAAGCATATTCCCCCCATGCCGATATTGATCACCTGCCCAAACTCCCGGTGAATGACAAAAATTTCCCGACGTGGTGTAAAGCGGGGCAGCCTTCGCCGGTTATACGGAGGTTCGTACAACGGCCAGAACCTTGTACTGACCAAATTCGCCGACTGCCGAACCGGTGAGCAGTCGGGATTATATCCCTGGCCCGCAGGGAAACAGGAACTCTCCATGGATGCTTCCTTTAGACTGGTTGAAATCGTAAAATCAGCAAAATATTTCTGCCTATCCATAGGTTGCTCCTAAGATTGCTCCTGTTTAGCCCCTCCGAGGCTTAATATCTCCTCCCTCAACTTAGCGCGTTACTTTAACCAATGGGTTAGGCAAGGGAAAATTGTTTTTGTTAATGACGGGTATCGGTTTTTTAAATGTGAGGGTTCAAATCTTTATCCTTGACGCTGGGCCAAGAAAGGAGTGATTTCGTCCAGTCCGCCCCACGGTGTCAAGGATAAAGATTTGACCCCGCAGCTGGTCAGGTGTAGTAAAGCGATCCGGGGGTGTCTTTGATTGTTGCTTGCAATGGGCTGCCCCCCCTCATGAAGATAACATGATTTTGGTTGGTGTATTTTCTTCAGGTGTTTGATTTTTTTTGCATATTGTCTCGGCCGGATGGCATACTCAAAAATGAACTCCGGATCCTCCGGCTGATCAATCATGGTCTGCCATTCCAAACAGAGAAACAAGCAAATGCGAATCAATCGAGTTTCGGCAGGGTGTTCGGTGTACGCGGTTCTGGTCATGATTTTATTGGCGGGCACCCCGGGGGGGGGCGGCCACGGCGGAAGCAAAATCGATCAGCAAAGAATATCTCAGCGGCTGTCTTGACGTGGTTCCACCCGGACTATGAGAACAACGGCTGGATTCACCTGACTTACTCCACGGGATAATTAAAAATGTGCAACCATGTTTGAATTGGCCATTATCTCTCTGACCACTTTCATCGTCACCGTCGGCCCCGTTGACGTGGCAGTGGTTTTCGCCGTCCTCACCCGTAATCAACCGGCGACCCAGCGCCGCGCCATGGCTTTGCGCGGCACCCTGTTGGCGGCGGTCATTCTGTTGATTTTCGCCCTTTTTGGTGAAGCTTCCCTGGAAGTGCTGGGTATTACCCTGCCGGCGTTGTATACCGGTGGCGGCATTTTGTTGCTGCTGATCGGCATCGACATGGTTTTCGCCCGCTCTTCGGGCGGGGTTTCCGCCACCGCCCCCGAAACCCGTGAGGCGGCGGGTCGCACCGACTTGGCGGTTTTCCCCTTGGCTACTCCTCTGCTGGCCGGCCCCGGTGCCATCAGTGCCGCCATTTTGCTGATGAGCAAAGCCAACGGCGACTGGCTGGCCCAGGGCGTTGTCCTGGCCGCCCTGTTGCTGGTGATGCTCTTGACCCTCATATGTCTGCTGCTGGCCACCCATCTTCAACGCTTCCTGGGGGTTACCGGCAGCCATGTTCTGACCAGAATCATGGGGGTGCTGCTCTGCGCCCTGGCCATGCAGTTCATTTTCGACGGCCTGGCTGAAAGCGGCCTGCTTAACTGAGTGAGGGGTCGCCCGAGTGATCATGGCCGCGGAAATAATTAACCCAGGAAGAGGTGTTGTTCAAAGACCAGTCGCGGGGCGGCACCATATCATCTCCCAGTTCCGTCTGCCGCCCCACGCTTTTAAGGCGCTGATAGGATCGTACGTAAATGCAGCGCCGGCGGCCGGGGTAGACCTCGCACCAGCCGTCGCGGCTGCCGCCGCAGGGGCCGTTGAGGATATATTTGGCGCACGCCGCCTGCGGACAAAGATAGGCCAGTTCGACCAGGGTGCAATCCCCGCAATTTTTACAGCCGAACGCCAGGAATTTGAGCAAATGCTCGAAATGGATCAGGCTCCAGCTTAAACGGCTGTCATCCCAGGTCAGGCAAAGCCGCTTCATGGGCCGATAAAAGGGGCCGCGGGGCACAAAAGCCGCCTCGTGGGCCAAGTGGGCCAGGTAGTAAGACCATTTTTCCCCTCCCGGCTCGGTCAGCGGCTCCTCTTCAGGCAGATTGAGGCCGGTTTGAGGGTCCCGGCGGAAAAGAAAGCATGAATCCTCGGGCCAGAAGGCCAGCTCGGGCAACAGCGCCCGCCAGTCGGCGGCCAATTCCTCAGCCCGATCCAACACCATGGCGATATCGTCGTAGGTAAGCCCCGGGCCGCCGATATGAGCCCCGGCGTAACCCAGCCCCCGAAGGACCGCAAGCAGGGCGGCGGCCCGCATCAGACGGGCTTTTTTGCCCTTGTCCGGCGACCGGGCCTCTTTTTGCATGGTGGTGTAGAGTTTTTCGGGAATCACGCAGCCGGGAATTTCACCCCGATACATCAACTCCGCCACTCTAAGGCTGGGAATAAAGACATTGCCCAGCACCGGCACCCGCCCCAGCCCTTGCCGCTCCAGAAACAGCAGGACTTCGTGAAACTTGCGAGCATCATAACCAATTTGGGTGATGATATAGTCTGCCCCGGCGGCCAGCTTGCGCCGGAGTTTGACATACTGCATCACCAGTTCGGGCTCGCTGTGCTTAAAGGGCGAGAGCGCCACCCCGTTAACAAAACCGGTGGCCTGG
>PWOG01000227.1 GCA_003557565.1 Desulfobulbaceae bacterium | reverse complement strand
GGGGCAAACGGCACCATGGCGACAAACTTCTCGTTGCTGGTCACCACCCGGAGCTTCTGCTTCATCTCCTGGTGGATGATGTCGCAAAAAACACAGCGTTCTTTGTAGTTGTAATAGGATTTGCTGCCTTCGAGCTCCGAGGCGATCATCCGCGGCAGAATGGGCAGGGCCACCAGCTGGGAGTGGGAGTGTTCCAGGGAGGCGCCGGCGGCGGCACCGAAGTTCTTGAAGATCATCACGTAACGGAAACGTTCGTCCTTGCCCAGGTCCACCAGCCGGTCACGGTAGGCCCAGAAAACCTGGGTCATCCGCTCCATTGGCAAATAGGTAAAACTTTCGGCATGATCGGGGGTTTCGATGATGACCTCGTGGGCGCCGATCCCGTTCATCCGGTCGTAAAGTCCTTCGCCCTGCTTGTTGATCTCTCCCTCGATGACCAGGGCGGGATACTTGTTGGGCACCACCCGCAGGCTCCAGCCCGGCTGGTCCTTGAGGCGCTGGGGATCATCGGAGTAGGCCAGCACCTCCGAGGGTGTGGTGTTCTCATTACCGGGGCACAGGGGGCAGAACCCGCCCCGCACCTTGTTATGGTCGATGATGAAATCACTGGGCCGTTTGCCGCGTTCGGTGGCGATGATCACCCAGCGGCCGATGATCGGATCTTTGCGCAGTTCGGGCATAGGGTGCCTAACGACCTTGTTGAGCTTTTTCCTTGCTTTCCTGCTGGGTCTTGCAGGTGATGCAGAGGGTGGTGACCGGGCGGGCCTCCAGGCGCTTGAGGGAAATGTCATCGCCGCAGGCTTCGCAGATCCCGTAACTGTCGTCGTCGATCCGCTCCAGGGCCTCCTTGATCTTGCCCAACAGCTTGCGTTCCCGGTCGCGGATGCGCAGCTCGAAACTGCGGTCGCTTTCAGCGGTGGCCCGGTCGGCGGGATCGGGGTAATTGTCGCTGTGGTCGGTCATTTCGTGAATGGTCTTATCCGCCTCACTAAGCAGCTGCTGGCTCATTTCTTCAAGCTTTTTACGAAAATACTCGCGCTCTTTGTAATCCATGTGGTTCCTCGTGCCAAGCCGTTACAGGTTTGTTGCCGGAGCCTGATAGGTCCCGCTTTTGCCGCCGCTTTTGGTAAGCAGGCGGATATTGTCGATGGTCATGGATTTGTCCACCGCCTTGCACATATCGTAAATGGTCAGCGCCGCCACCGATACCGCCGTGAGGGCTTCCATCTCTACTCCGGTCTTGCCGACCAGGCTGGCCGTGGCCTCGATGCCCACAGCGTTGTTTTTATCTTCCAGGTGGAAGTCCACCCTTACCTTGCCCAGATTCAGGGGGTGACAAAGGGGGATCAGGTCACCGACCTTCTTGGCAGCCATGATTCCCGCCACCCGGGCGATCCCCAGGACATCACCTTTGCCGGCCCGACCTTCCCTGAGCAGCCGGTAGGCCTCGGCGGACATCTTAACCCGGCCGCCGGCGGTGGCCTGCCGGGCGGTTTCCTGTTTGCCGGTGACATCCACCATCCAGGCCCGACCCGCCGGGTCGAAGTGGGTGAAGCCGCCGGTGGTCTGGTCATCGTCCTGCTGCATTGCCGGCTCCCTGCCTGATCAGTGTGCTGGGTAACAAAAATGCTGCGCTCTAAAAATATAGCCCTGCCCGGCTTACAAATGGAAGAACTTTTTGAGAAAACTCTCGCCCTTCTTGTCCTTTTCTTCGCTCTTGTTTTCTATGTCTGTGAATTCGCGTAGCAGTTCTTTCTGTCTTGAGTTCAGGCTGGTGGGTACCACCACCTGGATTTCACAAATCATGTTGCCGTGGCCGCCGCCCCGCAGGTGCGGAACCCCCTCGTTTTTCAGAATCAGATGTTTGCCGGGCTGGGTACCGGCAGGGATTTGCAGCTTTTTCTTGCCGTGGACGGTGGGTACCTCAATGGTGCAGCCCAGGGTCGCCTGAGCGAAGGATACGGGGATGGTGGCGAATATGTTGTCATCTTCCCGGTGAAAAAAATCGTGGGGTTCGACGTGAAAAATCACGTAAAGATCCCCCGCCGGGCCGCCCCGGCGACCGCCTTCGCCTTTGCCCGTCAGGCGCATTCTGGCGCCGCTGTCCACCCCGGCGGGGATGTTCAGTTTCACTTTCCTGGTCTGGGCGACCAGGCCCTCGCCCCGGCAGTCGTCGCATGGGTCGGTGATTACATTGCCCTGGCCGTGGCAGTGGGGGCAAGGGGTCTGGATCCGAAAGGGGCCCTGGGCCTGAAGTACCTGGCCCATGCCCTTGCAGGTGCGGCAGGTCTCGGGCTGGTGCCCGGGGCGCGTGCCGGTGCCTTCGCAGGTCTCGCAGGTGTCCTTCTTGCGGATCTCCACTTCCTTTTCGGCCCCGAAGACCGCTTCGTAAAAGCTGATGTTGAGATCATAGCGCAGGTCGTGGCCGGCGACGGGGCCTTGCCGACCCCGGTTTCCACCGCGGCCGCCGAAGCCGAAAATATCGCCGAAAATATCGCCGAAACTGTTGAAAATATCATCGAAACCGCCGGGGCCGCTGTAGCCGCTGTCGCGGAGCCCGGCTGCTCCGTATCGGTCGTAGATCTTGCGTTTTTCCAGATCCCCCAGGACCTCGTAAGCCTCGGTGGCAACCTTGAATTTCTCCTCGGCCTCCTTGTTGTCAGGATTGCGGTCGGGGTGATATTTCAGGGCCAGCTTGCGGTAAGCCTTCTTGATTTCTTCCATGGAGGCATTGGAACTAACCCCCAGGGTTTCGTAATAGTCGATATCCATGGCTTGCTGCTGATAGCTCATAATTCCTTGGCGAGTGGTTCTTTTACATGACATTGGACGGCCCGGCACCGGGCCATCTCCGCAAGAGTCGCAGAGTGCCGCAAGATGTAGTGCCGCCTGGCCGCTTACGGGGCGCGATAACGGGGCGTCAGCCGCTATCGTTGCAGTATTGACGTTGTCGAGGGCATCTCCCCCGACGACGTCTTATGCTCCAGTTGCTTCTGCGGCGGGTTCACTGTTGGTGGAGCCGCCGGCCTGCTCCTGCAATGACTTTCTGAGTTCGTGGACATTGTCGAAATTGACCGTGCCGGCGGCGATTTCCCGCAGGGTGCAGACAATTTCCTTGTTTTTGCAGCGCTCGGGAAACGGGGCCCCTTGCCGGTGTTGCTTGACCCGTTCCACGGCCAGGTGAATCAGGGCGAAACGGTTTTCGTTGCCGATCTGCTGCAGGCAATCTTCCACAGTGATCCTTGCCATAACTTCCTCCCGGTCAAGAGACTTGACGAAAATACGCCAGGTATTTGGTTGTAATCGGTTCGCCAACAGGCCCTTCACCAACAAAGGCCCGTCCTTGACGACCTCAAGCCAGAAAAACAACTCGAAGCCGCTCCGCGGGGCGGGGTCTGTTTGCTTGGCGATAAAACGTATAAATATAACTGATCATGACCGGCAGGTAAAGGCCTATTTCCGTGCCGTCTGTCCGTCATCATGACGCCGATGCCGCACGCGATCACGGGGCACCGCCGAAAGCGGTGATCGGGCCGGCTCACGTACAGAGCAACGCTTCGCCCTCGAGGCCCACCACACCCTGCGGCACCCTGTGGGCGCTTACTATTTTACCTCCGTGATTACTTGTCCGATGCCGATCAATTGTGGCGGGCTGCAGCAGGTTCAGCGGCGGAAAGGGTTGCGCAGCAGCATGGTCTCTTCCCGGCCGGGACCCACCGAAATGATGCTGGCCGGGGTTTCGGTGAATTCCTCGATTCTTTTGATATAGTCCCGGGCCCGGGCGGGCAGATCATCGGGGTGCTGGGCGTGGCGGATCTCCTCGCTCCAGCCGGCGAGTTTTTCGTACACCGGTTGCAGCTCACGGTAGTCCCTGATATTGTCGGGCATGGCCTCCACGGTGCTGTCGCCGATCCGGTAGGCCGTGGCCATTTGCAGTTGATCCTGGCCGCTTAAAACATCGAGCTTGGTGATGGCCAGGTCGGTGATGCCGTTGAGGCGTACCGCCTCTCGGGCGATAACCCCGTCCAGCCAGCCGCAACGGCGCTGCCGGCCGGTGGTGGCGCCGAATTCGCCGCCCTTTTGCTGGAGTTGTTCGCCGGTGGGATCAAAGAGTTCGGTTGGGAAGGGGCCTTCGCCCACCCGGGTGGTATAGGCCTTGAGGATGCCGATTACCGCGTCGATATGTGCCGGACCAAAGCCGCTGCCGGTGCAGGCGTTGCCGGCCACGGTGTTGGATGAGGTGACAAAGGGGTAGGTGCCGTGGTCGATGTCCAGCTGCGTGCCCTGGGCTCCTTCAAAAAGGATGTCCTTGCCCTGGCGCCGCTGCCGGTCCAGGGCCAGGGAGACGTTGCCGATGAAGGGCGCGAGCTGGTCGGCATAGGCCATTAACTCATCATAAACGCTGTCCGGATTCAGGGGGTCCATGCCGTAGCGCTCGGTCAGCAGGAAGTTTTTCGCCTCCAGGTTTTCTTCGAGCCGTTCCCGGAACTGCTGCCGGTCCAGCAGGTCGCCGAGCCGGATTCCCCGGCGCAGAATCTTGTCGCCATAACTGGGGCCGATTCCCCGGCCGGTGGTGCCGATTTTGCGACCGGCGGCCAGCCTGGATTCGCTGCCGGCGTCCAGCAGTTTGTGGTAGGGCATGATCAAATGGGCCCGGGTGCTGATCATCAGCCGCTCGGGGGTGACCGGCAGGCCCTGGTTGTTGAGTTCGTTCATCTCCTTGAGCAGCACCGCCGGATCCACCACCACGCCGTTGCCGATGAAGCAGCTTTTGTTTTCGTAGAGGATACCCGAGGGAATCAGATGAAAGATGTACTGCCGGCCTTCCACCACCAGGGTGTGCCCGGCGTTGTTGCCGCCCTGGAAGCGGACCACGCAATCGGCATGCTCGGTGAGCAGGTCCACAATTTTGCCCTTGCCCTCATCACCCCATTGGGTTCCCACAATAACTACGTTGGCCATGGATTCTTCCCGCCTGCTTTGAAATTGTTGTCCGGTGGACCGGTGACGCTGTGTTGATTCCCGTCCCGGTGCTGTC
>PWOG01000354.1 GCA_003557565.1 Desulfobulbaceae bacterium | reverse complement strand
TCATCCGGTTCCAGGGAAGACAAACCGCTGTCACGGATATCCTTAAGGCTTTCCTCGGTCATGAACAGGGCATTGTCCAGACCGGTTCCGGTGGCTTCCAGTTCACCGACGATACTGAAGGGGGTGTTGAAAAGGGTGGCTTCCACCACCACCAACCCCAGGCCAAGATTTTCGGCGGTCCCGGCCCCGGCGATGGCCTCTCCCGGCTTCAACTCCCGGCCGATGGCCTCGTTCAGCCAGGGCTTGATAATGAAATCAGTCTCCTGATCAAAGGCTACCAGCATGGTGGGGATAACATCACAGCACAGACCGTCGATGGAGGAGACATAGGTCTGATGGGTCACGGAGCGGACCCCCTCAATCTGCTTTACCTCGTCGACAATCTCTTGGGGCATATAAAATGAGGTATTGCGGGATTCCAGCAGATACTCCTGGGCCTCGGTCCGGGCCCCCACCGGTACTGCGATGATGTCTGCACCCAATCGCTGAGATACCCGGTCGATGGTGGAAGTAATGCTGATGCTGAAAGAGACGGCAAAAACCAGAAGGGCCACAAAAAGCGCGATGGCAAAAACCAGCACCGCGGTTCGAAAGGCCTTGCGCCGGAGATTCTTCAAGGCCAGGCTAAAAAAGCTGATCTGCATGAATGTCGCCAATTAGGTAAAAATGAATCAAAAAAAATGCCGCTACCTCTCCTGCCGGGAAGGAGGCAAAACGGCAGAGAGCATTGAGGCCTTCCTGTACTCTGGCAGGATACCCCAATGCTCTCTATTTTTCACACACAACTTTATCAAATTGTCGGGACCCCGGCTCCCGGGATCCCGACCGGTGACCGGAGCATCTGTGAATGCTGGCACAGGCGCCCCGGCCCCGATTGTTGTGGGCATTTATTTTTTATTGATAGTTGGCATCCAGACCGCAGAGGATGGCGCTGTCATACATACCCATCATGTTGTGACAGCTCAGGCAGACGGAGGTGGATTCACCAACAATGGCCTTGGCCTCGACATCATAAAGGGCGAGCTTGCCGTCGGTGACATCACCCTCGGCTTCCGGGGCGAACACCTTCTCGCGCAGGGCAAAAACCCCGTATTTGCCGTCGGGAGTGGGCATGAAGTCATGGGCTTCGCCGGGCAGCGGAGTGGCGACCTGCTTGGTCTCCAGGGTCTTGGCGTCAACGATATAGCCGCGGTCGCCGCCGGACTGGAAGATGTACCTGCCGTCCTCGGTGAAGTACTGACGGAAGCTGATGGTGCCGCCGGAGGCATCCCGGGGTTTGCCGGTGAGCGTGGCCTCGGCCACCTTCTTGATTTCACCCTGCTCCAGGGCCTCCATGTCCAGCAGGATCAACTGGGTGTTGCCGGTGAACTGGGTATGACCATCGGGGGTCAGATTGAGGCTGAGCAGAAAATGCTTCATGTCCGGGGAATTAACGCCGTGGGCGAAGGTATACTCGCCGGACTCGTAACCCAGGTCATCAAAGAAGACCCGGTGTTTGTGGCTGAGATCATCCTTGGCGAAAACATCGATGTAGCCTTCGTTGCCCATATAGACCGGCATGTAGTAATCCTGGGACTGCCCTGAACCACAGTAGTTGGCTCCGGTCCACGTGGCCCGCTCGTCCGGCGGCAGGGGTATGTCGATCAAAACCTTGCCGGTGCTGAGATCGGATTTACCGACATGGAGATTGCCGTCTTCATCGGGACGATAAGTGGACCAGAACATGATGTTGCGGTCATTGGCGTCGATCCGGGCATCATGGGTGGGATGGGATTTACCGCCGATATTGAGCATGCCGGGATTACCATCCAAAATAATTGGCTGTTCGGTATTATTGGGATCAATGGTAACATCGGCAACAGAGAAATGGCCACCCATGCCGGCCACATAAAAGGTAGCGTCATAGGTCGGCTTACCCGCCACCGCTTTGCCGGTTTCCCCATCCGCAGTGGTGAAGGATAAATAACCCCCAACCAACATCGTTAATGCAACCGCCGTAACCATTACCTTCTTTTTCATAATTGAATTCTCCTCTCTGGTACTTTGATTTTGCCGGTCTGCAATGACCAAACACCTTCCTGCACACCGACCGCCGGCTAACAGTGCCGGCTCCAACACCGAAATTGCGATGCGACATTTTGTCACACTAAGTAGTATAATTACCGTTTCCAGTCCTTATTGCAAGAAGAAATTTCCCGCACAGCCAAAAAAAAACGCCTAATGACGCACCGATAGAATGACAATTCTTTGCCTGCCCCGCTTCCTGTCGTCGAAAACGGTTGACCCTGGTTGACGAACCAACTAAAAAAAGACCAAAATGTGCAAAAGGCCCATTCCGTGTGGTAACGGGATCATAAAAAATGAGCATTCGGCCATAAAGCATCTGATAATCACGACCCGGTTTTTCAGCCCGCGCTCAAGAAACTACCAGCGTCCAACGTAAAGCGCTGGCAACTGCAACCCCGGCCAAGCCAAAACAGTTAAACACAGGAAATTCGATGGTCACCATCGCCACACTAGGACCGGAAGGGTCACATGCCTGGCAGGCGGTCCGGCAATACGATCCAGAGGCAGAACTGCTGCTGCTGCCCTCCCCCGCAACCGTCATCGCCGCCCTGGAGGAAGGGCGGGCCACCCGGGTCATGCTGCCCGCCCACAACACCCGCGAGGGCCGCAACCAGGTCTTTTTCCACCTGCTGACCGAGCACCACCGGGTCCGCTGGCAGGACAACGTGGTGTTACCGGTACACCTTTCCCTGGGCACCCCCACGGAAAAAGGCGACATCACGACCCTGGTCGGCCGGGCGGCGTTTCTCCAGCAGTGCCAGGAATATATCGCCACCCATTACCCCGCCGCCGACCTGCTGGCGGCCCACGATCTCGACCGGGCCATAACCGGCCTTAAAGCCGCCGGCCGGGATGATTTCGGGGTTATTGAAGCCGAGGAGGCCATCCATAACTACGGCCTGTATCTGCGGGAACGGGAGATAAGCCCCCACAACCGGACCCGCTTTGCGGTTCTGGGCAAGGAACTGCCGCCGATCAGCGGTTACGACGCCACAGCCGTTATCACCAGCCCCCTGAAGGACCGAGTCGGCCTGCTCTTTGCCATGCTAAGGGAGTTCGCCCGGCGGGGCATCAACCTGCTGGACATGGATTCCGAAATCGATCCCCAGAGCCGAAAACTCCGGTTCTTTATCGAGATGGAAGGGCACGCCGACGCCGCCGAGATCCGTGAAGCCCTGAGCTGCATTGAAAACGAGGTCGTCCAGGAACCTGGAAGCATCAGGGTGCTGGGCACCTTTCCCCGGGTGGATATGCGCACCAAGTACATCCAAAAGTGCGGGTTCATCGGCAGCGGCGAGATGAGCCAGTGGTTTGCCGACCGCTTGGCCGGCGAGGGCTACCAGGTGATGCTCTCGGGCCGCAACAGTGAATTGCGCCCCGAAGAGATGATCCCCCAGGTGGACCTGGTGGCTGTCTGTGTGCCCATCAGCGCCACCCCGGCAACCATCCGCCAGTACGGGCCGCTGCTGCGAAAAAACCAGGCCCTGATCCTGCTGGCCGGCGAGTCCGAGGTCAGCCTTGCCACCGCCCTGGAACACACCGTACCGGAGGTGGAGGTCATGCTGGTCCATAATTTATGGGGCCCCAAGGTCGCCAGCATGAAGGATAAAAATGTCTCCCTGGTCCGCACCTCCCGCAGCGGAGTGCTGTGCCACGAATTCGAGGCCTTTTTATACAAGCACGGGGCGGTTATTTCCCAGGACTCCGCCCCCCGCCACAATTTATTGATGGGTATCAGCCAGAAACTGCCCAGCGCCACCGCCGTGGCCCTGGCCATGACCCTGCGTCAGCACCAACTCCCGCCAGGGGAAATCGAACGCCACGCCACCCTCACCTCGGCCTATTCGATGCTGGCCATGGCCCGGGTACACAACCAGAACCCGCGCACCTACGCAGAAATACTTGCCTGTCCGGGGCAAGGACAACGGATTGTCCGGGATTTTGCCGCCAATCTGGTCCGGGTGCTGGACATGGCCGATGGCGAGGACACTTCCGGCCTGTGCCAGTTGATCGAGGAAAACCGCGCCGCCCTGGGCGAGGATTTTCTCCGCCCCACCATGGAGCAGGCCCTGGCCGTGGATGACATCCTGAGTTCCCGGCGGTCATGAACTCCCTGGCCTATCTCAGCCTGCCTCTTATCGGGGCCCTGATCGGCTACCTCACCAACCACATCGCCATCCGGATGCTTTTCCGGCCCCTGCATCCCTGGCGCCTCGCGGGCCGGCGAATCCCCCTGACCCCGGGGGTAATCCCCGCCGCCCGCCACCGCCTGGCCCGCAATATCGGCAAAATGGTGGGAGATCACCTGCTCACTCCGGAAGATGTTCGCCGGGCCCTGGGCGAGCCCGGTTTTCAGCGCAACCTTTATCAGCTGATCAAAACCCAGACCGATTCTGTCATACAGGCCCGACTGGGCCCTCCCGAGAGCGTGATTCCCCGCCAATTCCGCCGACACTTCCGGACCGGGGTCAAAATCCTGCGCCGCCGTTTTCTCAAACAACTCCACGATCATTTGCACAGCCCTGAATTCGCCGCCACCTTCCGGGAGGCCACGGAAGAACATTTTACCGAAATCATGCAGCGCCCGCTTGACCAGTTACTGCCTGGGGAACGGCATGAAGAGTTAATCCGCAGCGCCAGCGAACAGCTCCGGCAAGTCCTGGGTTCCTCCGCCTTCAGGCGGGGACTGGAAGGTTACCTTGAACGCCGGCTGGAGGAATTGCTTACCGGCGGCAAAACCCCCGCCGACCTGATCCCCGAATCTGTGCTGACCACCCTGCTGGACCGCCTGGAACAACAGGCCCCCAGGCTGCTTGAGCAATTGGCTGAAATCATGGAAACCCCGGAAGCCCAGGCGAAAATCGCCGCCGGAATGGGCCGGGCTCTGCATCGGTTCGGCCGTTCTTTAGGCCCTTTGGGTGCGGTACTGGGCAGCATTCTGAGACCGGAGACAGTGACGGCCAAGATTCAGTCCTGGCTGG
>PWOG01000269.1 GCA_003557565.1 Desulfobulbaceae bacterium | reverse complement strand
TATCTCCGAGTTGGAGAACT
The DNA here is from genome assembly GCA_003557565.1 of Desulfobulbaceae bacterium. GTDB lineage: Bacteria > Desulfobacterota > Desulfobulbia > Desulfobulbales > Desulfurivibrionaceae > Desulfurivibrio. Next base: position 5,035 of record PWOG01000269.1, on the reverse strand, counting down.
TCCGGGTCGAGAAGGTCACCGATGTGTTGAAGGAAGGCGACGAGGTCTGGGTCAAGGTGCTGGAGATCGACTCCCGGGGCAAGATCCGCTTGAGCCGCAAGGCGGTGGAGCAGAAAGAGGGCGGCGGCGAGAAGTGAGCGATTTCGCCCGATGAATTCGCCATCGCCAGTTGAACTGAGCACCCTGGCCAACGGCGTCCGCGTCGTCACCGAGACCACCCCCTCCCGGGTGGTTTCGGTGGGGGTCTGGGTGGAAGTGGGGGCCCGGGACGAGCACGACCTGACCAATGGGTGTTCCCATTTCGTCGAGCACATGCTCTTCAAGGGCACCGCCCGGCGGGACGCGCACCAAATCGCCCGCGAGCTCGACGTCATGGGGGGTGCCGCCAACGCCTTCACCGCCACCGAAGCCACCTGCTATCACGCCACGGTGCTGGCCGACCGCCTGCCGCAACTGGTCGACCTGCTGGGGGATATCACCCTCAACTCCCGGTTCGCGCCCGAAGAGGTGGAAAGCGAGCGGGAGGTCATCCTCCAGGAAATCGCCATGGTGGAGGACACCCCCGACGATCTGGTCCACGATCTGTTCAATCGCCAGTTCTGGGGCCGTCATCCCCTTGGCAACCCGGTCCTGGGCCCCCCTGAGGTGATCGGAGCCCTTACCCCGACCCATGTCCGGGATTTTCATCACCGCCATTACACCCCGGCCCGCTTTGTCATCGTCGCCGCCGGTCAGGTCGAACACCGGCGGTTTCGGGAGCTCTGCGAGCAAAACTGGGGCGACCAATGGGAGCTGAGCAGGTTTTCATCGGCGGCGTATACCGGTGCCCGCGCCACGGTTTCTCCCCGCCGGCCGCCGGTGCCACCGGCGCCCTCGCGGCAGGTTTTCCCCCGCGACCTGGAGCAGGTCCACCTGGTGCTGGGCGCCGGCGCCCCGCCGGAAAATTCCCCCCAACGTTACGCCCTGCACCTGCTCAACACGGTGCTGGGCGGCAACATGAGCTCCCGCCTGTTCCAGGAGATCCGGGAAAAGCGGGGCCTGGCCTATTCGGTTTATTCCTATGTCAGCGCCCACAGCGACAGCGGCAACATGGGCGTTTACCTGGGGGTTGATCCCCAGAGCGTCAACGAGGCCATGGCGGTGGTGGTCCATGAACTCCAGGACCTGGGTCGGCAGCAACTCACCGCCGAGGCCCTGACCGAAGCCCGCGATTACGCCAGGGCGGTGATCATGCTGGCCGAGGAAAACATGGAGTTTCGGATGAGCCGCCTGGCCCGCAACATCATCACCCATGGTCGCCCCCTGCCGCTGGAGGAAATCCTGGGGGCGCTGGAGAAGGTCACCGCCGAGGAGATCAGGCAACTGGCCGGGCGGTTGTTTGCCCAGCCCCTGAGCGCCTTGGCCATGGGCCCCCTGGAGGATGAATCGCTGGACTGGGGCGTGCTGGATCAACAGTAAACGAACAGCTGCGCCCTATCTTCGGACGATCAGCCAGGCTTATGCAGGGGGACCAATTCCGGCGATAAGGGGAGGAGGCGAACATGCGGTTTTGTGTGTTGGGCGGCGGCAGCAAGGGTAACGCCACCTATATCGAAGCCGGCGGGACCCGTCTGCTCATCGATGCCGGGTTTTCCGGCCGCGAAATCGAATCCCGGCTTGACGCCCTGGGGGTGGACCCGGCCCGGCTCGACGCCATTGTACTCAGCCACGAGCATGGTGATCATATCCGGGGTGCGGGGGTGCTCTCCCGCCGCTACCGTCTGCCCCTGTGCGCCAACCGCGCCACTTTCCAGGCCGCCGGCAAGGGTCTGGGCGATCCCGCCGCCGTTCAGGAATTCACCACCGGCACCACTTTCTGCTGCGGTGAAATCAAGCTGCATCCCTTCGCCGTGTCCCACGACGCCGCCGAACCGGTGGGTTTTCTGGTCGCCGCCGGCGGTCTGCTGCTGGGCCACTGCACCGACCTGGGCATGGTCTCCCGCCTGGCCAGGCACCGCTTGAGCGGCTGCCACGCCCTGGTGCTGGAGTGCAACCACGACCCGGAAATGCTCTCCGCCGGCCCCTACACCCCCGCCCTGAAACAACGGGTCCGTTCCCGCCATGGCCACCTGGCCAACCACGAGGCCGCCGATTTGCTCACCGAACTGCTGCATCCGGGGCTGACCCGGGTGGTCCTGAGCCATCTCAGCGAGACCAACAACACCCCGGCCCTGGCCGAACAAACGGTCCGCGCCGCCCTGACCGCCGCCGCCACCGCCCATCCCCCCCCGGAACTCGCCATCGCCTGCCAGCAACGGGGCAGCGCCCTGTTTCAGCTCACCCCCGCGCCCTGACCTAAGCGATCACGGGGGCAAAATGGTAAGCGCCCGCAGGGTGCCGCAGGGTGGGGTGAGCCTCGGGGGTGAAGCGTACATCAGTACGTGAGCCGGCCCGATCGCCGCACGATGCGATACCCTGTGATAGCTTACGCCTTGACCGGCCCGGGATTGTGTCATTGTGTCATCATCCACAATGAACCATGTGCCAGTATGACACTATTTTCGGGCATCCCCAATCATTCTCAGGCAGTGCCCGCAAAGACAGGCATAATCACGGAAAAGCAGGAAGAAAAGAGGTGTCGCCAAAAAAATATAACGAATTTTCTGGGTGTTGGCATTCAGGATGCAAACTCAAGGGGGCACAACAATGATTATGCCCCAATGCCGGGGCTAACTTAGCAACCTGTGGAGGTATCTATTATGTCCAGTCAAGTCGAAGAAACTAAAAGCAACGGTATAAAGAAGGTTATGCTCAGCGGTGCCCTTGCCGCTCTGTTGTTGGCCGCTCCCGGCCTGGTAATGGCCTACCCGGGAGCCGGAGGTGGCGGTGCCCAGCAGGATCCGGGGGCGACCCAGCAGGGTCCGGGCGGTGCCCAGCAGGATCCGGGCATGGGCGGTGCAACCGCTCCCCAGGAGTTTGATGAGTCAACCCTGCAGAGTTTTGCCACCGCTTCGGTGGCGCTCCAGGATATCCAGGAGGAATATGCCGATCGCCTGGACGGGGTTCAGGACCAGGAAAAGGCTATTGAACTGCAGCGTGAAGCCAACGAAAAAATGGTGTCCACGGTGGAGGAAGAAGGCATCGACGTCCAGACCTACAACGCCATCGCCAACGAGATGAACGTGGACCAGGAGCTTAATGCTCAGGTCATGGGCATGATCGACGAGGCAGAAAATCGGTAACGGAAAACCTGATCCAGCTCACCGGTATAAAACGTAACCAGTCACGGGGCAAACCCTCTGAGTGGTTACCCAAAAAACCATGAGTTAAGGCCGGAGGCATTTGCCCCCGGCCTTTTTATGTGACCGCTTACCATTTTGTGAACTATTCGTAACCGTTTACCAGAGCCTCAATGTGTTGATTAAACGGGTCGAAAACGAACAGCCGTGCCCCAGATTCGGGCGATCAGCCAAGCGCCGCGTACCCCGCGTACATAAGCTTGGCTGATCGCCCGAAGGTGGGGTGCGGCTGTTCGTTTACAGCTATTCGTCGCCCAGTCGGCGATAGAGGGTGCGGCGGCCAATGCCCAGGATCTGGGCCGCCCGGCGTTTATTGCCATCCACCCGGTCCAGGACCAGGCGGACATAGCGGTTGGATACTTCCTCCAGGGAGGGCAGGGCGCCGGGTTCGCCGCCGGCCAGCAGTTTTGGGGGAATGACCGCCGGCAAACCGTCGTTGTCCGGCTGGTCCACGCCGGCGTCGTCGCCGTTGGGCGCGGCTCGCCGGATTCTCTCCGGCAGGTGCTCCAGGCCGATTTCCCGGTTGTTGCAGAAGGCCACCGCCCGTTCCATGGTGTTTTTCAGTTCCCGGACGTTGCCCGGAAAGGAATACCGGCGCAGCCGGGTCAGGGCGTCGGGGGAGATGCTGCGGGCCGGGCGATTCATCCGGGTGGCGAACAGGTCGATGAAGCGGGCGCAGAGCAGGTCCAGGTCGTCGTCGCGGTGGCGCAGGGGCGGCACTTCCAGGCCGAAGGTTTCCAGGCGGTAATAAAGGTCTTCCCGGAACCGTCCGGCCCGGACATCTTCCTCCAGATCACGGTTGCTGGCGGCGATGATCCGCACATCCACCTGCTGTTCCCGGTCGGAGCCCACAGCTCGGAGCATCCCGTCCTGGAGAATCCGCAACAGCTTGGCCTGCAGGTTAAGCGGCATCTCGCCGATTTCATCCAGCAGCAAACTGCCGCCCCGGGCTTCCAGGAACAGGCCCTGACGGGGATGTTCGGCGCCGCTGAAGGCCCCGGCGGCATGGCCGAAAAACTCGCTTTCCGCCAGTTCGGCGGGAATCCCGGCGCAGTTGACGGCGATGAATTTCTCCCGGGCCCGGGGGCTTTCGGCGTGCAGGGCCCGGGCCACCAGCTCCTTGCCCACCCCGCTTTCCCCGGTGATCAGCGACGGGCCGTCCGCCGCCGCCACCTGGCTGATGGCGGTAAACATCCGGCGCATGGCCGGGCTGCGGCCGATAATGCCATGAAAATCATCCTCGCCCTTGCCCAGCAACTCCCGGAAGTGCTCCACCTCCTGCCGCAGCCGCCGGTTGTTCAGGGTCCGTCGCAGACACAGCAGCAGGTGATCCAGATCCAGGGGTTTGGTGAGAAAGTCATCGGCCCCCTTTTTCAGGGCCTCCACCGCCTGGGGCACGGTGCCGAAAGCGGTGATGATGATCAGCGCCGGCCGGGGAGGGGGCAGGTCTGGCAGCCGGTCCAGCAGGTCCAGGCCGTCGGGGCCGGGCAGGCGCAAATCGCTGAGCACCAGATCCGGCTGCCAGTCACGCACCAGCTTCCAGGCCGCGGGCACATCACCGGCACTACGCACCCGCATCCCGGCGTCTTCCAGCTCCTCGCTGAGCAAATCCCGCAGCCCGCGATCATCTTCAACTATCAAAATCTTTTCAGTATTATCCAATATCTCCTCCTCGCCCAAAGGCACTGGTAAGCGGTCACCGGGCGCCGCAGGTTGTGGTGAGCGGGACGGCGATGCGTACATCAGTACGTGAGCCG